>NZ_JASLCN010000010.1 GCF_030151805.1 Fluviicola sp. | reverse complement strand
AAACAGCTTTCCGAACAAGTAAAGGAGTCCAATCCAATTTTAATTGGGATTTCCTTCGGTGGAATTGATGCACAGGAAATGAGAGCTTTGCTAAACCATTGCCCGGTTTTGATCCTGGCAAGTGTCAAAACAAGAACTGAACTTCCCTTCTGGATGAAAGCAGGTGGAAAAATCGGTTTACAAAAATTCATTCCGGTCAAAAAACTCCTGGAAAACAAAAAAGGAAATCACTGGTTCTTCGGAACCAAAACAACGGAAGAAAAAACCATCCTCAACCAGATTCTGGCAGATTCCGATCCGATCTTTACCAAATGGGCCATTCACCAAATTGTTTCCTGGAAAAGAAAAACTCCCGTTGCATCCAAAGTGCTTCACATTCACGGAACCAAAGACCGCATTTTCAACATCCAAAAACTACATCCTGATTACACTATCGAAGGTGGTACACATTTTATGACGGTTTCCAAACACGAAGCATTGAGCAAAATCATCCGGGAAGCCCTGGACAAACTTTCCCTGATAAATCAAGAGTAGAAAAGACTCAGGGGTTCAAAGGTGTTTAATAAAAAAAATTTGAACTATTCCTGTTTTCCAACCACAAAACGGCATCAAAATAAAACCTTTTATCACTAAAAAAACAACTTCAATGCATTTTGCATCGAATGCTGACAGCATCTTCTTAACTTAGTGAAATAATCGCTCAACATGATACAAGTTTCTAATCTCAGCAAGTCTTTTAGCCTGAACAGACAGCAAAAGAAAGAACTGGGAACCAGGCAAGATTCGGTTCTTGCAGTTGATAATATCAGTTTTGAATGTATGCCCGGAAGGGTTCATGCACTTCTTGGTCCGAACGGAGCAGGAAAAACGACTACACTCCGCATGTTATCGACCATTTTCAAACCTTCAAAAGGACAAATTCTCATCAATCACATTGATGCTGTAGCCAATCCGCAGGAAGCCAGAAAGCACATCGGATTTTTGACCGGTTCGGCAGGTTTGTATGCCCGCCTGACTCCCAACGAGTTGATTTCCTATTTCGGGGAATTGTACGGTGTTTCAAAAAACGACATTGAAATGCGCAAAAAACGACTTTTCGATCTATTGGACATGCATGATTTCCAGAACAAACGCATCGGAAAACTAAGTACCGGAATGAAACAAAAAGTTTCCATCTGCAGAACCATGATTCATGATCCGCAAGTGGTTATTTTCGACGAACCTACCAGTGGTTTGGATGTGATTACGGCTGAAAATATCATCCAGTTGATCCGCGATTGCAAAAACCAGGGAAAAACGGTGATCTTTTCGAGTCACATCATGGGAGAAGTTGATTTATTGTGTGACGATATTACCATCATTCACAAAGGAAAGGTATTGTATAACGATACCATGGAAGCATTCCGTGCTCAACAACAAGCTCCGAATCTAACAGCAGAATTTATCCGAATTGTTCACGACCAAAAACCTGAATTAGCATGATTTTCACTGTATTTAAAAAGGAATTACGCGATACTTTGCGCGATAGAAGAACAGTCATGATGATGATTGTGATTCCGACACTTGTATTTCCCATAATCATGAGTCTTTTCATGACTGTTTCAGCCAGTTTTCAAAAGGAAGCGGCCGAAAAAAAGGTAAAAATCGGTTTGGTGAGCAACCAGGTCGGAAGTCTGGAAGCAGATTTGTTAAAGGTTCCGGAAACACTTGGTAAACGGGAATTCATTCCGTTCACAGACACACTTTCATTGATCAAAGCGATTCGTTCGGATTCTATTCAGGTCGGGATTTTTATTCCGAATAATGCCGAGCAGCTTAAAAAGGAAATGAAACCCATTTCGGTGGTTGTTTTCCACGATGGTACGAATTTAGGAATGAAAGATCGTGCTGACACTTACCTTTCCTACATCCAGGAAAACTGGAAAAAGCAGCGTTATTCCGAATTGAAAATAGACGAAGCGAAAATCACTCCGTTTGTAATGGCTTATTCGAACGTCGCATCCAGCAAGGAAATGATCGGGAAACTGGCCGGAGGATTTTTGCCTTACCTCTTCATCGCTTTCGGATTCATGGGCTGCATGTTCCCTGCAATTGACTTATTTACAGGGGAAAAAGAACGTTCAACGATCGAAACATTACTGACAACACCGGTTCCAAGATGGAAGATTTTATTCGGAAAAATGGGTGTTGTGGTACTTTCCGGTTTACTGGCTGCATCATTCAACCTGTTCGGAATTTACCTTTCAATCGAAGTTTTGAATATTGTAAAAGATCCTGTTGTGCTTCAGGCAATTAAAGATATTTTATCACCAACTTTCATCGTAATGCTTTACGCTCTACTTTGTCCGTTGATTATTTTCTTCGCAGGAATCATGATTCCGATTGCAGTCCGGGCAAAAAGTTTCAAAGAAGCTCAAAGTATTATTTCGCCGCTCAACCTGCTGATTATTCTCCCGGCAATGGTTGGATTCTTCCCGGGAGTTGAATTGAACGAAATTACTGCTTTGATTCCGGTAGTGAACATTGTACTTGCGACTAAGGAATTGATTGCAGGAACTCTGGAATGGCATTTGGTCGCAATGGCTTTCGGAGTGATGGTATTGCTTGCAACGATTGCAATTATGCTTTCTTACCGCAAGTTTGAAAACGAGAATAATGTAATCTCTTAGTTTTTGTTCCCGCAGATTACACCAATTGAGCAGATATTAGTTGTACAAATCTACACTGCGTTCTTTTGCGAAATCTGCGGGAAACTATATTGAACTGCTACTCTACTCTTTATCTTCGCAAGCTAAAAACGAATCATGCACGTGATACACCCACATTTGGAACAAGCTGTTCGGGAGGAAATCAACTACTCTCAGCAACTGGTTTCCGAAAACCTGAAGGCAGCACCAACTGAATTACGCAAACAAGGTTTGAGTGTTTTTCCGTGTGGTGTAAGTGAAATCCGGACGGGAATCAATGGAGATTTTTACCTTCTGGAAACGTCGTTCGTTATCAATAATTCCTTTTTCAAGCGTGGAGTTAGTGTGTTGTTTCATGTGGAGAACAAACAATACAAAGCACGAATCGTTGAATTGAATGCTTATTCCATCTTGTTATTTTGCAAAGAGGAAATCGAAGGAAATATCCGTGAAAATCCGGTGCGTGTGGATTTCACTCCTGATGACAGAACCCTGGAATGCATGCAGTTCGGGCTTCGCTTTTTAAAAGAGCAAAAACAATTACACGATTTTTCAACCGATTTTTCGAGGGAGAAAGACGAGGCAGCATTTCCTTCCGAACAACTCAATGCATCACAACAAAAGGCAGTTGGCGCTATTCTCAGTAAGAATCCGACGACAGTCATTCAAGGACCTCCGGGAACCGGAAAAACGCACACACTGGCTATTGCCATTGAAGAATTGGTAAAACAAGGAAAGAAGGTACTGATCACTGCTCCGAGCAATACGGCGGTCGATAACTTGTGCAGAAAACTCGTTTCGACGAAAATGTCATTACTTCGGGTGGGAAACAACGAAAAAGTTTCATCCGATTTACTTGCTTATACCATTGATGCTTACCTGGAATCCGGGAAAATGGCGCAATACAGTCAAACACTAAAAAAACAGATTCAAAAGGCAGAACAAACTGCCAACCGGCATATCCGCAATTATACCAAAGAAGCCGCTGACGAAAAGCGACAAGCCAGACGCGATCTCCGTGAATTGCAGAAGGAATTACGCAAACTGGCTCAGGATACGGAACAACAACTCATTGATTCCAGTTCTGTCATTGCAGGAACTCCGGTTGGGTTGTTTAACGAGCTTTCAAAAAATCACTTGTTTGACGCGGTTATTATGGACGAAGCCGGGCAGGCACTTGCTCCTTTAACCTGGCTGGTAGCCAGTTTCGGGAAAAAACTCGTTTTGTGTGGTGATCCGCAACAGCTTCCTCCGGTTGTTCTGAGCAACAAAGCCAAAGAGCTTGGTTTAACAAAAAGTTTATTGGAAACTGTTTGCGAGATTCAGCCGCCCATTTTATTGAATGAACAATACCGTATGCCCCGGGAAGTTGTTTCGGTCATCAATCCGTATTTCTACGAAAACCAGTTACAAACTGCTTCGGGTGTGAAACAGGGACAGGTGCAATTTATCGACATGGCTGGTTTCGGAGAAGGTGAAACAGAAAATGAAACCACGGGTAGTTTTGAAAACCGGGATGAATTGAAGATTGTTCAGAAACTGCTTGAAACAGAGGCTCTGAATCCGAAAAAAACCGTGATTCTGGCACCTTATTCGGCACAAATAGCCTTATTACAAAAAGAACTTGGAACCGAATGGAATGTTTCAACTATTGATGCCATTCAGGGTCAGGAAGAAGAAAATGTGGTGATCAGCCTTACCCGTTCCAATCCGGAAGGAATCATCGGTTTTTTGAGTGATTACCGCAGAACCAATGTTGCTATTTCCAGAACTCAGAAAAACTGTTACCTCATCGGAGACAGTGCTACTTTGGGAAATGATGATTTTTATGCCGTTTTGATTCAGGAAATCGAGCAATCTGGTATTTATCGAAGTGCGTGGGAGTTTGAAGTATAATAGCGAATTAGTAATTGAGCCTGCTAATCCTGCTTTCTTCATTCAGTGCTTTCACAAAACGCCAATGCTTTTCGGCATTTCCTTCAACCAACCAGGTTCCAATCTGCTGATCTCCGGATTTTTCCAATTTCACTGCTTTGTATTTTAACTGGCATTGACTCAATAGTACTTCCAATTCTTCCCGG
>NZ_JASLCN010000489.1 GCF_030151805.1 Fluviicola sp. | reverse complement strand
GATGGCTTTGTATGTTTCTGATTTGAATTCGTTGAGAAGTTCCTTTTTTTCATAGGTGTGAAAACTGTCTACAATTTCATCTGCAAAACGCACAAATCCATAAATTGCATGAATCGGGGCCTGCAGATCTTTGCTTAGAAAACGAATTCCGATTGAAAAGGAAGTGCTGTACCTTTTGGTTGTCAAGGCACTCATGTCTAAAGAAAGCGTGTCGAATAAATGTTTCATAGCGGAGCGGTTTACAGTTTTTCAATGTGTTTGATCACGTATTTTGCAACGACTTCTCCTGAGATAATCGATGGCGGAATTCCTGGTCCCGGAACGGTCAATTGACCGGTGTAGAACAGATTGGATAAGTGTTTGTTCTTGATTCGGGGTTTGAGCAAAGCCGTTTGTCTCAAGGTGTTTGCCAGTCCGTAAGCATTTCCTTTAAAAGCGTTGTAGTCGTTCATGAAGTCGGATATGCAATAACTACGCTTGTAAACGATGTGTGGATTGATGTCAAGCCCGGTTTTTTCTTTCAGGCGTTTGGTCAACAGCTGAAAATAATGTTCGCGCTTCTGTTCGTTGTCTTCCAATCCTGGTGCAATCGGAATGAGTAGAAACATGTTTTCAGATCCTTCCGGCGCAACCGAAGCATCTGTTTTTGACGGGCAACTCACATAAAAAAGTGGTTTTCCGGGCCATTTGGGATTCTTGTAGATTTCCAGAGCATGTGTTTCAAAATCGGCATCGAAAAACAAGTTGTGGTGTTCCAGGTTCGGGACTTTGCAATTCAACCCAACGTAAAAAAGCAGGCAGGATGGCGCCATAATGCGTTTTTCCCAATAGGTGTCGGAATAATTTGCTTTGTTTTCGAGTAATTGTTCCGTGTGCCGGTAATCTGCTCCTGAAACAACCAAATCGAAGTTTAATTCGCCTTGTGTAGTATTGAGAGAATGTATTTTTCCCGCAGAAGTATTTATTCCTGTAACGGATGTATTGAGCAAGAATTTGGTTCCCTGTTCCAGTGCAATCCGCTCAAACGCTTTTACAAATTCAAACATTCCGCCCATCGGATACCAGGTTCCGAGTTGAATGTCTGCATAATTCATCAGGGAATACAATGCCGGAGTATCTTTTGGAGTTGCTCCCAGGAATAAAATCGGGAATTCCAGCAGAGAAATGATTTTCGGATGTGAAAAATACTTCCGGATGAATGAACTGTAGGAAGTGAACAAATGCATTTTGAATAAACCACTCAAAATACGTGAATCGGCAAACTCGCTTAATTTCAAACTGGGTTTGTAAACCAAATCTTTCATCCCGATCTGGTATTTCTTTTCAGCATCAGCCAAAAACTGGCGCAGCTTCACACTGCTTCCCAATTCCAGTTGTTCAAAGTATTCTTCCAGTTCAGTTACGGAAGCGGGAATTTTATCCGAATCATTTTTGCCCCAGATTACCTGGTAAGATGGATCGAGGCGAACCAGTTCATAGAAATCGGAGGTTGTGTATCCGAATTGCCGGTAGAAATTTTCGAAAATGTCGGGCATCCAATACCAACTTGGCCCCATGTCGAAAGTGAAGCCGTTGTCTGTTACAAATTGTCTGGCTCTTCCGCCAATACGGTCATTTTTTTCCAGAATAGTTACATCATGTCCTGCTTTCGCTAAAAAGGAAGCACAGGAAAGACTTGAAATCCCCGATCCGATGACTGCTATTTTTTTTACTGGCATTCCGTTTCTTTTTACACGGGTTTTCTAATAGTGATTGTATCTTTTTCTTTGTGGAAGATACAATTTTTCTCTCAGGCAAGATAATTCATTTTGTTTAACAAATGTAATAAAAGATTAAACAAAATAAATTCAATTGCAATTTTCAATGTTCGAATTTGCTGATTTCATCCAAATCGGTAAGTGTCCTGATGTGTTTGATTTCTTTTGGGAGCAGATTTTCCAATTGATCTATTTGATAACCACCTGCGGCAATCGTTATTGGGGAAGTGTCCTCCAGAATTTGATGCATGTAGTTGATGATGTCCTGTGTTTCGATGGCAGTGAGCCAACTGGAGATGATAATTTGGGGTTTCAGAATATCTAAAGTTTTTAAAAGTGCTTCATAGGGAAGTGATTGCCCCAGATAAATACTGTTTAACCCGTTTGCCCGCAAATGATAATGGTATATTAATAGACTGATTTCGTGCCATTCGTGTTCGGGAAGGTAGAGCAGTATTTTTGTTTGTTCCGGATCGGGAACAGGTAAGGAGTCGATGGCTGCAATGATTTTTTGGCGAATCAGATTGGAGATGAAATGTTCCTGAGCCGGATTGATCGTTCCTACCAGCCACATGACCCCGATTCTTTGAAGGAATGGAATAATGTGTAAAGAAAAAACAAGTGATAAAGACTTTTGATTAGTCAGTTCCGAAAAAATCCTGTGAAATAAGTGTTCATCCAGGTTCAGGACAGAAACAATCAGTTGTTCAATACTGGTGTCTGATGTATTGTTTTCGTGAATCCGTTTCGAGGTCTGGAAAATTTGCTCCTGATCCATTTGGGCTATCCTGGAGATTTTGTAACCCTTTTTATTGAGTAATGAAATATTCAGAATAAGTAATAATTCGTCATTGGAATAAGTGCGTATTTGAGTCTCTGTGCGCTGAGGAGTCAATAAGCCATATCTTTTTTCCCACATCCGAATAGTATGTGCTTTTATACCTGTAAGAATTTCCAAATCCCGGATTTTGTATCCCGCCATAATTATTTCGTAACAATCAACAAATGAATGAGTTTGATGCGGTTTTATGTTTTGCAATTCAATTAAATGAAACCGTTAATTTTGAATCAAAATTGATAAAAAAACTATATTTGTCCTAATTACTTCTCCAATCGGAGTTGAAATAAAAAATAAGTATGAAAAAAATTTCAATCTTTTTGTTGCTTTTAGCAGTGTCTTTTGTAGCGGTGCGTTGTGGTGATTCAGAAGAGAGTAAAGAGTTGACTGATGAGGAATTGTATGAATTTCAAGGGTTTTCCATGAAGCCATACGATATTCCGATTATGATCATGTTGCCGGATGAAACGGCAAACATTGGTGCTTCAACTCAACCGGAAGTAATTCATGTGGAAGATGATTTCAAATGGGAATTGATGGTTGGTCCGAACTTTCATATGGTAATTGATGATTGGGGTTCTGATCGTGAAATGGTTTCTTCTGAGAAAAAACGTTTGGCCGGATTGAGCTTTTATAAAGTGAACTATTTGGTAGACGAGCCTGATTTCATTTTGTATGAACGTGAATTGAAAGTAGATGGAAAGAAAGGGGCTTCCAAATCTGTTGGAGTAGAGCACAAAACATACCACGTTTACGGACAGAAAGTCATTAATGATATCACGTATGTATTCAGAAGCCGTGATGACGGATTTGAAAAGATCATTATCGACCTGATGGCAAAATCGATTAAATCGGTGAAGCCGCTGAAAGGAAATTCATAAATGAAAAGGGGAGTGAAAACTTCCCTTTTTTCTTGAAAACAAAGGAGTAAAGAGTGCAAAGGATTTTTGCTGAAACGTTGCGTACTCGAGATGTTTGTGTTTCAAACTTGCCTGACTAAATCTAGCTGTTGTAATAAAGTGTGGTTTCTGATAATCAATGTTTTACATGTTTTTATTTAAGGTCAAGCTTGAGGTTGATTCGTAATATTGCGATATGGCAAATTTAAGATTGATTTTTCAGGATCCTGTGCCCCGAAATACTTGTTGCTCCAGGATTAGAATTACGTCCTTATCACTAGTCGGTTATGGGGGAGTGCGAATACATTTACTTCCTGTAAAACGTAGCCTCAACTCTCCGGTTTGCCTGTTTGTGCTCTTCCGAATCTTCTACAAACAACGGTTTTTTATTTCCGAAGCCAAGAGCTGTAATCCGGCTTCCTGAAATTCCACCTTCCGATACCAAAATCTGTTTGATCCGGTTGGCTCTTTTTCCTGAAAGATTATCGCTGTCGGTTCCGCAGCAAACATGTCCTGAAAGAACAACTGAAAGGGAATTGTCGTTTTTGAGTGCGTCGATCAGAAACCTGATGTCGTCATAGGAACTCGGAACCATTGCATCTTGGCCCATCAGGAAAATGATTTCCAATTTGATCGGAACACCGAGTTCAACGGTTCTGTTGCCCAAAGTGATGTTGTTTTTTGTTGGAGTAAAAGTGGAGATTCCGATGATATCGACGCGTCGTTTGTTTTGATCAGAAAGATTTCGTTGATCTTCTCCCGGCGCGGTTTCTTCCTGAATGGAAAATTGATCGGGATAGAGTTGTTGAATCAGATTTTTCACGGATTCTAAACGCTGCCGGGCAAGGTAAAGATTGTATTCCAGGGAACCGACCGTATCAGTATATGCGCGGAGAATGATCTTTCGGCTTTTAAACTGACTCAGCTTCAATGTTGTTTTTGCGTTTCGTTTGTTTTGAAGTTTTACCTCGTGACGGTTCAATTCAAAATAAAACGAAACCGAATCCGGTTTTGATTCGGATTGTGCATAGGTGAGAATAGGCAACAAGAAGAAAAGTGAATGCAGGATTGTCTTCATAAGTTTCTGAAGTATATAATATGCAGCAGGAGCTTTGGTTACAAAAAAAATCCCGCTTTCGGATAAAAACGGGATTCTGAAATTATTGATTCTTCATAACCATGCGAATGGTTTGCCGGGTTCGTTGTTCCAATAAGATATCTTTATCAATGGTCACACGATCAATGGTTGCCTGGTCGTAATGACGGATGGTTACCAATTCAAGTCCTTCGTTGTATTTGACTGCATATTGATCGTTGAATTTCTCAACCAGCTTCATCGGTTCTGTTTTTGAGCGATCGAAAAGAATCGAAAAGCTCAGTGCAGAATTCTGCATCAGGTTGATTTTAACACCATAAAACGCCAGTTGCTGAAAAATATCTCCCAGGTTTTCTTCTACAATAAAGGAGAAATCTTTGGGAGTGAAAGACATCAAGACCTGATCCATTTTGAAAATGAAGGAAGGAATCAAATGGTCCGAATCCATGGATTCCTGGATAACTGTTCCTTCCGCATTCGGATCGATAAAGGATTTCACGTAAAGCGGAATCCCTTTGTTTTGAAGCGGTTTGATGGTTTTCGGATGAATGACACTTGCTCCGTAATAGGAAAGTTCGATGGCTTCTTTGAAAGAAATCTTCTGAAGTTTGATGGTGTCGTCGAACCATTTCGGATCGGCATTCAACATTCCCGGAACATCTTTCCAGATCGTTACACTGTCGGCATTCGTGCAATAAGCCAGGATTCCTGCTGTGAAATCCGAACCTTCACGACCTAAAGTTGTTGTAAAGCCTTCGGAAGTATGTCCGATAAATCCTTGGGTAATCGCGATTCGTTTGTCTTTGAAAAGCGGAAGTAACCGCTCGCTGACAAGTGTTTCTGTTTTTGCCCAATCTACTTCTCCTTCGCGGTATTCATGATTGGTACGAATGATTTTTCTGCAGTCTACCCAGGCTGTCAAATGACCTTCTTCTTTCATGAAAGCTTCGACAATCATGGTCGACAAAACTTCTCCCAACGAAACAATCTGGTCGTATTCGAAGTTGTAATTATCGGAAATCGGTAAATGAAAACGATTCTTTAATGAATCGAACAGTTCTTCCATTTGCTGATAGATGTAATAATGTTTTTCGGGGAAAAGTTCCGCGACGATCAGTTGATGAAACTGATAGCGGTCTTCCACCAGGTTCAGATAACGTTTTTCATCGCGTTTCCATAATGCGTCAACGATTTCTTCCATTGCGTTTGTTGTTTTCCCCATCGCAGAGATAACAACAATCAATTGGTCTTTAGGGAAAAGGGAGAGAATGCGGGACACATTTCGAACGGCATTGGCGTCTTTTACGGAAGCTCCGCCAAATTTGAAAACTTTCATCTGAGAATTAATTTTCTGCAAAAATAAAAGGAAATGGAATGCGACAAACTTCCGAACAGAATAATTCACATTGTTTTATAAATAAAACGAAACGTGTGGAAATGTTGTTTTTTGGATTTTAATTGTGAAATAGTTGAAGGATGAAATGAATTGCTTCTACCTAACAAAAAAGGCCCGAAATACATTCGGACCTTTTCGAGAAATTTAGTTGATATTTCTTATTTTTTTGCTGCTTCAGCTTTCAATACCAGGTTCAATTCGAACTCAACACCCGGCTTCACATATTGATTTGGCTTTTCTTTTTCCATTTCAGCATTTGGTTTGAAACCAGCTACATCCAGGGAAGAAAAATCGATGGTGAATTTTCCTTTTGCTGTTAATTCTTTATCTGTTTTTTTAATTGTAACAGGCATTTTAGCCGGAACTTCTTTTCCTGCAACAACCAATGTAGCGTCGATTTCTTTGTCGGAAATAGCGTTTACTTTTACTTCAACATTCGGGAATTGAGCAATGTCAAAGAAATCCGGTGCGCTCAAGTGACCGATCAATTTATCAGAACCTGTTTCAGGAGTCAATTCACTTTCGATTGTTTTCATATCAACAGTGAAACTTCCAGCTTCAAAAGTTTCTCCTTTGTAGCTTACGCATCCTTTGGAAACTTTTACTGTTCCGTTATGTGAATGAGAATCGTCTGCGTAATTTCCTTTCCATTTCAAGGTAGTCGCTGCTGCGTCTAATTGGTAAGTTACTGCTGCGTCAGTAGCTGCTTCTTCTGTCGATCCCCCACATGCCGTCATTCCGAAAGCGATAAATGCAAGTGATGCTGCGTAAAAAATTGTTTTTTTCATCGTGATCTTAATTAATGTTGGTGCAAATATACATCTTTTTAATTACCATGGTAATAAATTCATAAAAAGATAAAAATTTGTTCATTTCTTGGTTAATAGCTTCTTAAATTAATAAAAAAGGTTGTAACCAAAAAATAGTAATTTCGTGTCAATGAGTAAAGGAATCGAAAAGACAGGAAAGAAAGGGCTACGAACTAGTTACATTTCAACCGTAATTGGAATTTCGTTGGTTCTGTTTATGATCGGGCTGGTTTTGGCGGGTGTTATCGGCCTGGATTCAATGCAAAAGCAGGCAAGAGAGAATCTGCACGGCGATTTATTTTTTAAATCGGAATACAATGCTGCGGATATTAAACAGGTAGAACAGGAGTTGAAATCCTGGGATTGTTTTAAAGAAGTCGTGTTCGTTTCACCGGAACGGGCAATTGAGGAATTTAAAGGATCCGACCAGAATTCAGATGATATCTTAGCCATTTTCGAAGGAGAGAATCCGCTTCCTCCGACGATTAACTTCAGACCGGTGAGTTCCTATGCGACAAAGAAAGGAATGAAAGAGATTGAAACCCGTTTGAATGACAAATACAGCGACATGCTTGCAGAAGTCAATTATGACAAAGCTGCTTTGGAAGAAGTGAATCTGGGATTCAAGCAATTTGCTTTTTTGATTTTGCTCGTTGCTTCATTATTAATTGTAGTGGCGGTGGCAATGATCAACAATACCATTCGCCTGGCGCTTTATTCGAAAAGATTTACGATCAAAACGATGCAATTGGTTGGAGCTACGAGTGGATTTATCCGCAGACCATTTCTGAAGCAGGCAATTTATCAAGGGCTGGTTTCCGGAATTATCGGGATGGCTTTCCTGATGACCGTTTTCTTTGCATTGAATAATGTGTTGGATGTTGTTGAAATTGATTTGAAATTATTGGACATCCTGCTGCTTTTTGCTTCACTGCTTTTGATTGGCTGTGTTTTGACAATTGTTTCTACCTGGTTCGCGCTAAACAAATATTTACGTGCGAAATTGGATGATTTATATTAATTTAGCCACACATTCATTTATATCATGGACAATAAATTCGACTTTCCAATTAGAAAAGAAAATCTGCGAATCATTTTTATTGGTTTGGCTATCAATATCTTGGGGTATATCCTGATGATTGGAGGTGGATCAGATAATCCAAACGAATTTCACGAAGCAGAGTTGTTTTCCGGCGTGAGAATAACCTTATCTCCGATTTTAATCGTTGCGGGTTTCATCGTGATGATTTACGGAATCATGAAGAAAGCGAAAAAAGATAATTCTCAAGAATAATTCATGAATTGGTTCGAAGCAGTAATTCTGGCTCTTATTGAGGGCCTGACTGAGTTTTTGCCTGTTTCTTCAACAGGACACATGATTTTAGGTTCTGCTGCAATGGGAGTGGAAAACGATGATTTCACGAAGTTGTTTATGATTGTCATCCAATTGGGGGCAATTTTAGCAGTATTTGTTCTGTATTTCAAACGATTTTTTCAAAGTGTTCAATTCTATCTGAAACTCATTGTGGCATTTATTCCCGCCGCAGTTTTAGGAGTTTTATTATCCGATTATATCGATCAACTGCTTGAAAATCCGATGGCAGTTGCTATTTCCTTATTGCTGGGAGGAATTCTGTTACTTTTTGTAGATAAATGGTTCAATAAGCCGCGGATTCATGAAATGGAAGAAATGACTTATTGGGATGCGCTGAAAGTAGGATTCTTTCAATGTATTGCCATGATTCCGGGAGTTTCACGTTCAGGAGCTTCCATTGTTGGGGGAATGAGCCAACGAATGAGTCGTAAGCTGGCTGCTGAATTTTCCTTCTTCCTGGCTTTGCCTACGATGTTGGGTGCAACAGCGAAAAAGACATTGGATTACTTCGAAAAAAATGACGCATTATCAGGAGATCAGATCAATTTGTTGATTATCGGGAATGTTGTGGCATTTATCGTTGCAATCATTGCAATCAAAGGATTTATCGGATTCCTGAACAAACACGGATTTAAATTATTTGGTTGGTACCGCATTGTTTTAGGCGGATTGATTCTGATTTTGCTTTTATCCGGTTACCAACTTACAATCCTTTAATTTTATGATTACGGAATTTGCACAGGGAAGTACCATCCTGGTGGATAAACCTTTTGAATGGACTTCTTTTGATGCTGTCAATAAGTTGCGCTGGCACTTACGTAAGCGAATAGGAGTAAAGAAGCTGAAAGTTGGTCATGCTGGGACTTTGGATCCGTTGGCGACTGGTTTATTAGTCATTTGTATCGGAAAACATACCAAGTTGATAGAAGGCCTTACATCAGATGCCAAAACCTATACAGGAACTTTCCTTTTGGGAAAAACAACACCTTCTTATGATTTGGAAACGGCATTTAATTCCGAAAAACCGACAGATGCTATTTCTCCGGAACAATTGGAGGAAGTCAGATCAGGTTTTTTAGGGGTTCAGCAGCAGGTTCCGCCGTTGTTTTCTGCTAAACAAATTGATGGAAAACGGGCTTATGATTATGCTCGTGCAGGAATTGAAAAAGAATTGAAATCGAATGCGGTTGAAATCACCGGCTTCACTATTGAGACTTCCCGATTTCCTGAAATTGACTTTGAGATTTCGTGCTCCAAAGGAACATATATCCGTTCAATAGCGCATGATTTCGGGCAAAAGCTCGGGTGCGGAGCGACCTTGGTTGCTTTGAGAAGAACAAAATCAGGAGCTTACGATGTTAAAGATTCTAAAACAGTCGATGAGTGGATTGCATTCATTGAAGAACAACCTTTGTAAATAGCCCGATTTTTTGTACTTTTGCGCTCTTTTGATTTAAAGCGTTAAAAAAATACAGCTTGTATGAATAAAATGAAGCTTTCCGAATTCAGTTTTGACCTTCCGGATGAACTGATCGCAGAATACCCAAGTGAAAACCGTGACGAAGCACGATTGATGGTAATCCATCGTGATACCGGGAAAATCGAACACCGTTTGTTTAAAGATATTATCAATTACTTTGGAGAAGGTGATGTGATGATCATGAACAATACGCGTGTATTTCCTGCTCGTATGTACGGGAACAAGGAAAAAACGGGGGCTAAGATCGAGGTGTTCTTGTTGAGAGAGTTGAATCGTGAGAGTCTTTTGTGGGACGTATTGGTTGATCCGGCGCGTAAAATCAGAATTGGAAACAAGTTGTATTTCGGTGATGATGATTCATTGGTGGCTGAGGTAATTGACAATACGACTTCCAGGGGAAGAACGTTACGCTTCTTGTTTGACGGACCTTATGAAGAGTTTAAGGCGAAGATTACCGAATTGGGTGAAACGCCACTTCCAAAGTACATCAAGCGTGATGTGGAAGATAACGATGAGGAGAGATATCAAACGATTTATGCAAAAGAAGAAGGAGCGGTTGCTGCTCCGACTGCAGGTTTGCATTTCTCCCGTGAATTAATGAAGCGTTTGGAGTTGAAGGGTGTCAACTTTGCAGAAGTTACGTTACATGTTGGATTAGGAACTTTCCGTTCGGTAGAAGTGGAAGATCTTACCAAACACAAGATGGATTCTGAGCAAGTGATTATTTCTGAAAAAGCAGCTTCAATTGTGAATGAAGCGAAGAAAAATAAAAAACGAGTATGTGCAATCGGAACAACTTCCATGCGTGCAATCGAAACATCCGTTTCTACTGATAATATGTTGAAAGCATTTGATGGTTGGACAAACAAGTTTATTTTCCCTCCATATGATTTCAGTATTGCAGATAGTTTGGTGACAAACTTCCATACGCCGCTTTCAACGTTGTTAATGATGATTTCAGCATTTTGTGGTCATGACTTAATGATGGAAGCTTATCACGAAGCAATAAAAGAAAAATATAAGTTCTATTCGTATGGCGATGCCATGTTAATATTGTGAAAAAATCCCCGAATTTTATTTGGGGATTTTTTTATCCAAAAAAATTGACTAAATTAGTCAATGAAAAATATGTCAATATGAAGTTGGGGAATATCTTTAAGGACGCACGGACTCAATTTAACTTTACGTTAAAAGAATTGTCGCGGATATCCGGGATTGATACCGCCTTATTGAATAAATATGAAAAAGGAGAGCGGCAGCCTTCTGAAAAGCATCTTGAACTTTTAATAGAACATCTGAAATTGGATGAAGATACCGTTCGTGCTAATTGGATAGGAGAACGGATCTATGCTTTGTTTAATGATGATAGCCACTTGTTCGAAAAAGCAATGCGCGTTGCAGAAGAACGTGTTAAGTATGATCAATTAAACAAAAAAGAGTATGAAAAGTCTATTTCATCCGAATTAGGTGAATTATTAAAAGAATGTTCCAGGCTTTTGGAAATCTGGTCTTCCAAGAAACCATTGAATCAAACGCAATTGCGCAAAATGGATGAATACTTCAATTTGAATTATACCTACGAAAGTAATCGGATTGAGGGGAATACATTGACTTTACAGGAAACCTATTTAGTAATTAACGACGGAATTACTGTTGGAGGAAAATCAGTTCGGGAACATCTTGAAGCAATTAACCATGCTGAGGCAATTGGTTATTTGAGTGAAATTATCCAAAACAAGACCGCTTTTTCCGAACGTGTGCTTAAAGAAATTCATTACTTAATCCTTAAGGGAATAGATCGTGAAAATGCCGGAGTTTATCGCTCAATCGGAGTGCGTATTTCCGGAAGTTCACATTTGCCCCCGGAACCATATTTGTTGATTCCATTGATGGAAGAAGTGTTTGTTTATTACAAGGAAAATAAATCGGTACTTCATCCTGTGGTACTTGCCGCTGAAATGCACGAGCGAATTGTCCGGATCCACCCTTTTATTGACGGAAATGGAAGAACCTGCAGATTGATTATGAATTTGATTTTGATGCAAAATGGATATCCGATAGCTAATATCAAAGGAGAATTAGAAAATCGCTTACGTTACTATAATGCATTGGAAAAGGCGCCCGAAGATCGGAAAAATGCTTTTTCTTCGCTGATTGCAGAAACAGTTATTCAAGCACTGAAAGAACACATTGAATTGTGTGCTTAAAATCAAGATCCAACTTCTGAAAACCAGAAACCATGATACACCAATTCATAGACGGTCCAGGAAATTAGCCACTTTTTTTCATTTTCCTGAGGCTCATCTACTTGTTGGATGATTCTGCTACCTGAATTTTCATTTACCGAAAACAAACCCGCTCCAAAAAAGTTTGAAATGCGAGGGGTTACAAAGAATATTGCGAGTAGGCGACCGTTCATGTTGAAATCATAGTGAGCTGAACCGGTATGAATATCAACTAAACCACCAATTGAGATGGTTGAGCTGTTCGACCGGTTTACGGTTCCTATTTCTTTCCCTTCATTGTTGAAAATACTTCCGTTTTTCAGAACAGTTCCGATTTTCTTTCGATCGTAGTAAAAATCGGTGCGGTCTGTTTCGATGACGAAAAACAGCTCAAATGAACTTGTTGCCGCCGCTATTGAGCCAACAGAATAAAATCCCCGCTCAATGCGTTTGAAGGCAAGTACATATTGTCCGTCATCTGCGATCAGCTTTCCTGAAAAAGTGTTTTTTAGGGCTTTAATGTATTTGTAGGAAGCATACGGACGAAGGTTTTCGGCAGAATAATGTTCCCACGATGCCAATTCTCCTCTTTTGGAGAGAACACTGTTGATCAGTTCTATTCGTTCCTGTTTTGCATCTTCTCCGGCGGGCTTTTTTTGAGATTTTATGACCAGCCAAACGATTAAGCCAATCACTCCCAGAAACATGAGAATAAAAAAGATGAAAAGGAAGATAAAAAATTGCATGCCTCTGATTAATAATTTCCAATTGAAAGCATGACTAAAGTACAAGCAATTTCCGGGTGAATATGATTTTCCTGAAGTTCTTGTATAAATTCAGGGTGTTCCGTGCCAGGATTAAAGATCACGCGCTTTGGTTTTAAGGCAATTATTTTATCCCTAAATTCTTCCAGACGTTGCGGATTCACATATAATGTGACTGTTTCGATGTCCCAATCCGGATTCCATTCTGTTTCTATTTCTACATCTTCAACTGTTCCTGATTTTAGTCCGTATGCTACTACCGCATGTTTGTGACTTCTCAATGCGCGAATTGCCCTGTTTGCATAACGATCTTCTTTTGTTGTTGCTCCGATGACCAATGTTTGTTTCATTTTATTGACTGTTGTATGTTTCTTGAATTTACGAAATTTCCACAAAAAAAGACGCCCGATTTGAGCGCCTTTCTTGAAAGTTTAACGTTTATTATTTTCCCTCCAATATTTGATACAATTCGTTTAGATTCGGAGAAATGATGACTTCGATGCGTCTGTTTTTTGCTTTGTCTTTAGCATCTACCGGATGGAATTCGCTTCTTCCGGATGCCATCAATTGTGCAGGATTCATTTTGCTGTTTGCAATCATGATTTCAACAACGGCTGTTGAGCGCAGAACGCTTAGCTCCCAATTGTTTTTAGGATGCGAGCTGCTTACCAGTTTATCCGTATCTGTGTGGCCTTCTACAATAATTTCCAAATCCTTCTCGTTTTCCAAAACCTTTGAAAGATCTACGAGTGCTTTTTTTCCTTCCGGTTCCACAACCGTACTTCCGGATGCAAACAACAATTTAGCCTCAAGTGAAACGTAGATTTTACCATTTTTCTCGACAACGGTCAAGCCTTTATTCTCAAATCCTTTCAGAGCACTTGAAACGCGTGTTTTCAGCTGTTTCATGGCATCGTCCTTGCGTTTGATCATTTCTTCCAGTTCGGTCAGTCGCTCTTCTCGTTCAATCAACAATTTTTCTTTAGCGATCAATTCATTTTCAAGTACTTTCAAAGCATCTTCTTTACGCTGTAACTCCTGGTTTTTAGCATCAATATCGGCTTGGTAAGTTGCAGATTCTTTTGCTCCTTTCATGCGCATTTGATCCAATTTTTGCTCGTATGCTTCGTTTTGTGCAACGACCAAATCATATTGCGACTGAAGAAAGCGCAGGTTTGATCCCAGGTCAAGTGTGTCCTTTTTCAGTTTAATGACATCTTTTCGTAATTGATCTACGGTTACCTGAAGGTCTTTTGCTTTCCCTTCGTTTTCTATGCTGGAAGCTTTGTATTTGCTGAGTTCTTCGCTACATATTTTTTCTCTTTCAAGAAGTTCGTTGTATTTTTTTGCAGGTACACAAGCTGCAAGGGTGCAAACAAGTGCAAATATTGAAAGTTGTATTTTCATTGAAAAATGCTTTATCTCTCAAATTTCGGAAGAAATAAGCCGGATTCAGAGGGAGTTGTAGATACTTATAAACAGTTGGAATTGAATAGTGGCGTTGATTAATCGAAATCGGCGCAACCGGAAGTGCTTTCTGAACGCTGCTTACAAGGTGAGAAGGAAAGCGTCAGTTCGTGGGAATGGAAGGTGTTTGGGCGCATTTTGGAAAGAACGAAATCGTAGGAATATCCTAATTTCCATTTTTCCTTGAACCGGAAACCGACCATTGCAATCAAGGCATCGGTGTTTCTTATTCCCAGACCTAAGTTAAATTTCCGCTGAAATTCAACAATTCCATGGATTTGAAGTTCTATGGGTGTGTTTTTCGTGTATGCAATATACAATCCAGGGTACAAGTCTATTTTTGGATTGATCTGGTATTTGTATCCTGCGGTTAACATCGCGTGCATTTGAGATTGCGCACTCGTTCCGATGATATTCCACTTCTGAGGAATTAGTTCATACAAACTGAATCCGACGAAATATTGTTTTCCGTTCCACCATGCGCCGAAAGTTGCGGTAGGAAGAATCTGAGATGCGCTTCCGTTAATGGTCGGGTCGGGAGTTAAAGGCTTTGCCTGATTTAAATCGAAAGAAAGTTGTCTTGCTCCGACTGCTAATCCTAATGATAAGCGATTCGTTAATGAGAAGTTGAAATGTCCGGCATAGGAAAGCTGTACGCGAATATCCTGAAACGGACCAATCTGATCCAGGTAAACCATTCCGCCCAAACCATGCCGTGCACTTAAGAATTTCGTTCTTTTTGCTTTCAGCGGAGCATTTACACTGACCCAGCCGCTATACGGTGCGCCATCCACTTTGATCCATTGTCCTCTGAGAGTTGATTGAGCTTCCAAACAGGTTTTGATTCCGGTATATGCAGGATTAATTGCATACTGATGATGCATCCATTGCGACATGTGACTCACTTGTTGTGCTTGCAGTGATAAAGTCAGCAGAAGAAATAGGATAAACAGCTTGTTTTTCATCAGCGGATCACGGTAATGCTACCTTTTAGAGGTTTGGTGTCGTTGTTTTGGCGTAAATCCAGGGAGTAGAAAAAAACTCCGTCGGAAACCGGTTTTCCTTTATTTGTTCCGTCCCACGCTTTTGTGAGGCTGTAACCTGCAATTTCTGCAACTTTCTGCCCCCAGCGATCATAAATCACCACTTGTGCATCCGGATAGAAATCAATTCCTTCAATAACCCATTTGTCGTTATGACCATCTCCGTTCGGAGAGAAACTTCCAGGAATATTGAGATTGTTAGAAACGAAGACCGTCAATTCATCCGAAAGCGAACAGTTTGCGTTCATAGCTGTCAGTGTATACACTGTCGTTTCATCCGGAGTGGCGTAAGTTGATATGGAATACGGCGTATTCAATGTTTGAGTCGGATTCCACATAAAATCTGTTCCGTTCGATACGCCAACCAGTTGTACGCTTGCGCCCGCCTGGATGGTTTGATCCGGTCCGGCATCAACAATGAGTGGGTCAACGCTAACAGCAGGATAAGAAAATGTAAGTGTATCCGGGCAAATATCGAAACAACTGCAAACAACAGAAACGACATCTCCGTTTTGCAATTCGCTGGTAAGCCACAAAGAACCTTGCGTTACCGCTCTTAAAACGCCGTTTACAGACCAGTAAAAATCACTCGTGTCGGTACAATTTGTAAGGTATGTTGTGAAAGACGCCGGTGTTTGCGGACAAATCGTGGTTGTTGGTCCACCGATTGCAATTGCCGGGGGTGGACGGTCAAAACCAGGTCCGAATCCAACCAGGTCAAAAGTTGCTTCTGCAGGTAATGTTGCCCCGCCATTTTTTGCTCCGTTCACAACCAGGTAATAGGTCGTGTTTGCAGGAAGTGCTGCTGCCGATAATGTAAATGCAGTAGCAGATCCTGCTCCACAATTGCTGACGAGGGTGTAAGTTGCGGCATCACATGGTACAATTGCCTGCACGATAGCTGCCTGCAATTGTGTTCCCCTGTTTGCCTGTACATTGAACAGCAAATTGCTGATGTTGAAATTCACAGTTCCGCCCGTTACATTGGTGGTGAATTGATACCAAACGCTATTGGTTCCGGAAAAGCAAAAAGTGAAATTGTCTTCGCAACTCGGGCAAGTAGTTGCCGTGGCTCCGATATTCGAACCGGAAGTAGTGACATTCGGGCATAAGGGAGTAGCCGTTGCACATGCATCATTCGGCAACTGAGAGAACCCCTCAATTGCGCTTAAAAATGATATTAACAATACTTTAACAGCCCGAAAATACATGTTTCAAAATCGTGTATATGATTGTAAAACTAATACATTCGGGGATATTTTAAACGTTTTTTCGTAGTTTCGCCCCGTCAATTTTGTTAAAGAGAACCGATTTTGTGTTTTTTTGGCACAAAGATGGTTAAGCCTCAAAATAGATTAAACTTAGGACTATGAGACATTTTTACACGCTAATTGTAAGTCTGCTATTAACCACTACCTTATTTGCTCAGAAGGTCGATTACGACAATGATAGTCGTTGGTTTTGGGGGCTTAACATCGGGGCTACCTGGACAAAAACAGATATTCCGCACAAATTGGATTTGGGTTACGGATTGATTCTTGGCCATCAATTCAATTACAATTACGGAAGACCTGTAAGCTTCGATTTACGGGCGAGATATTTAACCGGACTTTGGAAAGGATACAGTACTGATTCGGTGAATGTTTCAGGAAATCCGGTTTATTCTGATTATAATTCTCAAGGTGATCCGGTGGCACTGAATTTCGGAACGCGCTTACATGAATTGAGCCTGGAATTGGCAATTCACCTGAACAGATTGAGAGAACGAACTGGTTGGGATCCTTACATTTTTGGTGGAATCGGATATACGTGGTATCGTGCAAAAGGAGATTTGTACGGAAGCGATGGCTACACGTATCAGTATGATTCTGTCAAAATAGCGAACGGAACATATACCCAAACTGAGATTCAGGCATTGACGGATAAAAAATTCGAAACGAATCTGAATGCTCCTGCAAGCATGGGGCGTTTTATGCCGAGTGTGGGGATTGGTTTGGGATACCAGGCTGGAAAATGGTTCTCTTTGGGAATCGAACACAAGACCACTTTTACAATGACTGACAATTTTGACGGTCATGTACAGGCAAAAGGAAAGTATAAAAACGATTGGTA
>NZ_JASLCN010000394.1 GCF_030151805.1 Fluviicola sp. | reverse complement strand
CGTTTGTCCGGATCAACGGCATGTTCCGTAATGAACTCGATGTTTTCCTTGAAAAAACCGAGCATTTCGGGCGGAAGTGTAAAAACTGCCACGCGATTGATGCGCTGATGTCCGAAAAATCCCCACAATGCAGGATTCGGAAGCTTTGAATAGGGTAAAGGACCTGCATTTCCAGGGTTTGAAACAAACAGTGAAAGCAGTAGTATGAACTTAGTTGTCCGAAATGTTGACGAGTTTACCATTTCTCAAAATTGGAATCACGTTTGTTTGATTCGGAGTCAAACAATACTTGATGTCTTCATTCAAATTTAGGTTTTTTAATCGTCTTCTGTGCGAACTTGACTTCAAAAATCCAAGATAATTATCTTTTGCTGAGAGATATAGGTATTTTGCAGCGATGGAAGAATCTTCAACAGAAGTGAAATTTCCGGTATTTATCAAATGATCACAAATCGCTCCGGCACAGATGGTATCTTCCAGATTGAACTTGTCCTGCCATCCGGAACACAAACATAAAATGTTCTTGTTTTGTTTTTCCAGCCATTGGTTCAGGTAATTCAGATTCAAAAACGAACCCACAACGACTACTTCTGCATCTTTGGCAACATCCAGGGATTTGGTTCCGTTGGTGGTAGTCAAAACAACCTCCTGACCTTTGAATTCTTCTTTCATGTAAGAAAAAGGAGAGTTTCCGAAGTCGAAACCTTCAACGATTTGTCCTTTGCGTTCTGCTCCGGCAAGAAATCCTTTTTGCTTGTATTCCCAAGCTTCTTCAACCGTTGGAACAGGAATAATGGATGCTATTCCGTTGTCAAAAGCAGCACATATAGCAGAAGTAGCTCTTAGTACATCAATCACAACTACGATTTCAAATTCGTCTTTGAAGTAAGCATACTCACCCGGAGTGTAGCAAACTTCAATAAGCTTTCTTGTATCTGACATAAATGCGAAGGTACTAAAATCAGATGGATTTTAACGATTCCTGTGTTGGTTTGAAAATCTTAGCGTCAGCAACAAATGTTCCGAAAGGCAGTAAAGACGCCAAATACGCCCAGAATTTGGTCTTCAAATCCCATTTTGTTTCAGAGGAAGCCCAGAATACCAAAAACACGTACGCTATGAATAAAACTCCGTGTCCCATCCCAACGATTTTGTTCGGAGCAGTGATATCCATCATGTACTTTAATGGCATGGTGATCAAAAAAGATAAAAAGGAAATCCCTTCGAGTATTCCGACAATGCGCAAAGCACCTAAAGCTGACTTGAAATTCATGATTTTTTTGCTTGCAAATTTACGGTTTAAGCTGATTGGGAAAGGTACCGTTCACCGATTATTGCTTTTTATATGTTCGTCCATCAATTTCCATAAACCAGCTTCCGCCTTGTTCATACGGTTCTGTATTGAGTACAAAAACTCTCGGAGTTTGTGAATTCAGGCGGATTTTGTCGTGTTGCTGATTTATTTCTGCTTTTCCCGTCAGTTTTCCGGTACAGGTGCACAGGTTTGTTGCACATGTATCCTGGCAATCGATCTGATAGGTTCCGCTTGTTCCCGAAAAGGTGAATTCATCACAGACAAATTTCCCCATTACTGAGTTGTATTTCGCTTCGCTGTACCAGGTTCCTTCGAAATTGGAATTGTATTTCAAAAGCGGTTTGTTACAAGATGAAACCAGAAGTAATAAGAACAGGGGAATGAGATAAAATCGCTTTTTCATGATATTTCGTAATGTT
This sequence comes from Fluviicola sp., assembly GCF_030151805.1. Lineage (GTDB taxonomy): Bacteria > Bacteroidota > Bacteroidia > Flavobacteriales_D > Crocinitomicaceae > Fluviicola. The sequence continues at coordinate 2,085 of NZ_JASLCN010000394.1, read as the reverse complement.
ATAAGTTTCAATTGTTTTGGGATTAACGCTTCTTTGCCTGAAGCTCAAATAATTCGTCGCGTAAACGTGCGGCTTCAATGAAATCCAACTCTTTTGCTGCTTTTTCCATTTGCTTGCGTTTGGCAACGATCGCTTTTTCCAGTTCTTCCGGATCGGCATAATTAATCATTGGCTCTGCAGCCATGGAACCGGATTCCGGAGTATAGTATCCTTTTTGAGAACGTGTTTCCGGGTCACCGTCTGCCACTTTGGTCGATTTAAGAATCACTTCTTTCGATTTGTTCAATGCCGTAGGAACCATTCCATGTTCTTCGTTGTAAGCAATTTGCATGGCTCTTCTTCGTTCCGTTTCCGAAATGGTTCGCGCCATCGAATCGGTCATTTTATCGGCATACATGATCACACGCCCATTTACGTTTCGGGCAGCTCTTCCCACGGTTTGTACCAGGGAACGCTCGTTTCGAAGAAAACCTTCTTTATCCGCATCAATGATCGCCACCAAACTGACTTCCGGTAAATCCAACCCTTCCCGAAGCAGGTTCACTCCGATCAGAACATCGAATTCACCTAAGCGCAACTGACGCAAAATTTCTACCCGTTCAATCGTGTCGATATCTGAGTGGATATAGCGGCAGGCAATTCCCAGTTTATCCAGGTATTTCTGCAACTCTTCCGCCATGCGTTTGGTTAAAGTCGTAACGAGTGTGCGTTCTTCCTTTTCAATTCGCAATTGTATTTCTTCAATCAGGTCATCAATTTGATTCAAACTCGGACGAACTTCAATCACCGGATCCAGCAAACCTGTCGGGCGAATGAGTTGTTCCACAACAACCCCTTCGGATTGTTCCAGTTCAAAATCGGCCGGAGTAGCGGAAACGTATACTATTTGATTGATCAGCGTTTGAAATTCGTCAAAAGTCAAAGGCCGGTTGTCCATTGCTGCCTGCAAACGGAATCCGTATTCGACGAGGTTAATTTTCCGCGCGCGGTCACCGCCATACATTGCCCTGATTTGCGGCATGGTTACGTGGCTTTCATCAACAATCATCAAATAATCGTCCGGGAAATAATCCAATAGGCAGAAAGGTCGTGTTCCGGGATCACGTTGGTCAAAATACCTGGAATAGTTCTCGATTCCGGAACAATAGCCCAACTCGCGCATCATTTCCATGTCGTAAGAAGTGCGCTCTTCTAAGCGTTTTGCTTCCAGTACTTTCTTTTCACGTTTGAAATTCTCGACCTGAATGACCATGTCTTCACCGATCTGATCAAGAGCTCTCCGCGTTGTTTCAGGGCTGGAAACGAAAATGTTTGCCGGGTAAATATTGATTTCCTGAAAGACTTCGATTTCCGAATTCGTTTCAGGATCAATGGTCCGGATGCGTTCGATCTCGTCCCCCCAGAATTCGATACGCAAAGCATAATCCGCATAGGCCAAATGAATATCAATCGTATCTCCTTTTACGCGAAAAGTCCCGCGTTTGAATTCGGCTTCAGTTCGGGAATAAAGATTTTCCACCAGGCGCAGTAAGAATTTATTCCTGGAAATGTTTTGTCCGACCTTGATTTCGATAATCGAATTGGCAAATTCATTCGGGTTTCCGATACCGTAAATGCAGCTTACAGAAGCAATTACGATCACGTCTTTTCTTCCGGAAAGCAGGGAAGATGTTGCTGAAAGACGCAGTTTTTCGATCTCGTCGTTGATCTGAAGATCTTTTTCGATATACGTATCTGTTACCGGTAAATAAGCTTCCGGCTGATAATAATCGTAATAACTTACGAAGTACTCTACAGCATTGTTTGGAAAAAACTGTTTGAATTCTCCGTAAAGCTGCGCTGCAAGTGTTTTGTTGTGTGACAGGATTAAAGTCGGTTTTTCGACTTCCTGAATCACGTTTGCCATGGTAAATGTTTTCCCGCTTCCGGTAACTCCAAGCAGGGTTTGCGCGAATTGTCCGTCGCGAATTCCGGCTACTAATTGTTCGATTGCTACAGGTTGGTCACCGGTAGGTTTAAATTCTGAAACGAGTTGGAAATCCATATAAACAAATATACAAAATTCTGGTTCTGATAGGATCTCCA
>NZ_JASLCN010000385.1 GCF_030151805.1 Fluviicola sp. | reverse complement strand
ATTCCCATCGGTCCGAGTGAACCAGTGAGCCATTCGAGTAAACCTCCAAGCAAGTGCTGCTGAATGTTGGCTTTGAAAGCGTCGATCCCTTGTCCGATTCCATCAAAGAGATTACCCATGAAGCCGATCGGATCTGCCATAATCACACCGACTACGCTCTTGATTGCAGCGAACAGGTTGGTGATCATTTCTTTGAGCTTGAGAATCGTTTCGATTACTCCGTTGATGAAGCCCATTACCGCATCGATGAGTCCGCGGTTGGCAGCTTTCATTTCTTCAATGCGTTCGTCTAATTCCTGGACTGTTGCTACGTATTCCTGTGCAATTGTCTCAATCAGGGCATTTTCACGACTGTTGACATCTTCCTGTAGTGCCGAGAATTTTTCCTGAATTTCACTCGCAGCTTCTTTTCCAAGATGACGTAAGTTTTTAGGAAGACTTTCAACGTATTTGGTTACATCGGTTTTACCTTGTTTGATACGACTCTGAGCACGGTTGAGTTCGCTGGCAACAACTCCGGCGATCACTGTGATTCCGGCTTCCATTACTTTGGCGAATACTTCTTTACCGTCAACGAAGAATTGATTCACTTCATCCGGCAAACCGGCAAAGAGATCCCAACCCCATTTCAGCGCACCGTCTGCACCACTGTAACGTTTGAGTTTGTACCAGGCCATTTTGGTTTCGATATACTTCTCAAAAACTGATTTTGCTTTTTCTGCCGTTGCTTCGAACATGGATGCTACGCGTTCTTCGAGTGTATCGAGAATTCCTTCTACTTCTTTTTTGGTTGTTTCATAGATGCTATTGATATCACCGGCAATCCGTTCGCGTTCACTGGTATCTTTTTTACCGGTGTTTTTCTGGTTCCCCATGACTTTCTGGAATGCTCCGCCCCGCATCGCATGCATACCAGCCAATTGTTCCTGACTTGCCGCGCTGGTTTTGATCGCGCTTCCTTGTAACGTCTCATCTTCTTTTTTCCGGAAATTGTTAGGAGCATCATCTGCTTTCGCTTTCGCGTCCTTTTTACTATCGAGTGCCTGAATGAATTTCGGTTCTTCGGATTTTTCGAGTTGTTGATCCGTAACTTCATTTTCCGCCATGCGTTGATCTACTTCCGCCGTTTGTTCCTGTATCGGCTGGCTGATTTCCTCTTCTCCGCGTTTCGGAGGAATGGCTTTTGCGGCTCCAACATCTCCCGGTTTTTGACCTTTCTGGAGTGGTTTGAGCGGAACCGTTTTTCGCTCAGGAACTTTGTCTGTTTGCGGAGCTGCCTGGCTTGTTTCCGCCACTGGTCCTACAGAAGCATCTTTTTCAGCTTTTACATCCCCGATGGCTTGCTGATTGACCTGGTCAATGTTATTGTTTTTCTCAAATTTATCTGCCTGATCCTGGTTTTCCGGAAGCTGCATGGTTGCAATCCGTTCCATGAGTTTGGCTTTGAAAGCTGCGGCGCTGAACGGCTTCGGTTCTGCTTCTTCCATTTCATCCACCTGATCGGCTTGTGCAATACTTTCGCGTTCGTTACCCGGAGAAAGTGCTGCTTCCTGGGAATCTTCGGAAAGTTCTGCGGCTGGTTGGTGGGCAGATTGCTGATCAGCTGTAACAGCAATGTTTTGTGTTACTTCCAGGAAATTCGGGTCTGATTTCGGATCCGGTTTTTTCTTTTCGGGAGCAGCTTCTTCTTTGGAACCTTCTTCGGCTTCAATTGCTTTCCCGTTTTTGTCCTTTTTTCCTGTTTTTGGAACGGCGGTTTTGCCTTCTTTTGTTGCAGGAGGAACTTCTGCACCTTTTGATTGTGGCGCTGCAACCTTCAATACCGGTGCTTTTGTTTCAGAGCCGGTTTGTTCTTCTTTTTTACCTTCCGGTGCGTTTTCCTGTTGCTGAGCAGGATCTTGTTTTACATCCGTTTTTGGGGCTGCTGCTCCTTGTTGAATTGTATGGGTCAACTCATGAGCCAGGAGGAATTTTCCGTCCCGGGATGCCGGATCGAATTTCCCCTGGTTGAAATAAATATCTCCTTTATTGGTAAACGCTTTGGCTCTTAGAGATTGATTCATTTCGGAAGCCTGCGTTCCGGTATGTACTTTCACATTACTGAAATCGGCACCAAAACCCGTTTCCATTTCTGTTTTCACATCGGATGGGAGCGGACTTCCTTGTCCTTTTGTACTTTGAAGTTGTGAAGCAATCGTGTTTGAAGGAGCGGGTGGAGCCTGGTCAAATTGTTTGGCTTGAACTGAAGAATCACCGTCTTCCTCTTTCATTTGAACGCCTCCATCTCCACCTTCATCCGGAGTTTCAGGTTCATCTGTATCAGGTTCATCAACTTCTGACTCTTCTGAAGCCTCTGGTTCTGCACCATCTTCCTCCATTTTTTGAACCGGTTCGTCTTCTTCCTTCAGTTGAACAGAATCTTCTTCTTTCCGCTGAATTGCAGGTCCTTTATAATCGATAGCCCCCATTTTATCTTCCGTGCCGTCGATATCGAGTTGGCCCATCTGATCCGGATTTTCTTTCCGTTGAATATAGGGAGTTACGGTTTGCGCAATCGGTTTCAATTGAACAGGTGCAGGATCGCCGGAAGTCGATTTGCCGGCAGGTGAAGAGCCATTTATCACGCTTTCAGCCGCGTTGTCAGCTTCGGCCTCGTGCTGATCGCCTGGTTGATTGACGAACAGTTTTGCCTGTACAGCAAAAGGATCGCGGCCCCGGCTCCGGAATGGAGAGCCGCTTGATTTTTCAGATGTGTGAATAGTCTCTTTCATGGCTCAGACTAATGGTTTAGTGAATAATGGTGCTTTGTTGATCTGAGGTTTTAATTCTTTTTTTTATATCAAGTTTTACTGTGTTTGTTTTTTTAATTTGGATTTATTGGTGATTAAAAGAGAATTTCTTTATACCACCAAAAATCAGACTTCCTATCCTCGAATTTATCCTCAGCTACCATTCTAGCTTTCTTTTTCTCGGTTACAAATCGATTTTTTATTGATGTTTCATATAATTCTTTTAACTGATTGTCAGAATTCAATCCTAAACTTTCTAAAGCATGAATGGTATCACATAATGAAAATAATTTGTGCATCTCTTCATACAATAACTTACCAGGAGCATCTGCTATTTTAATCGCATAATTCATTTGATTTTGCATTAAATCCAGCATGTTTAATCTGGTTAAAGTTTCCAAAAAAGTAGATCTTAACTCATTTAAGAGATTTTTCTCTAATTCATCATCAATTTGGATTAAAAGAAACAAATCATCAGTAATATCAAGCACTTGGTGCTTGGATAAAGTACTTTCATTTAGTTTTTTCTCTATTGATAAAAAGTTTTGTTTTTTAGCCATTATGGTGCTTTACTTCTGATAAATAGGAAATTACTGCTTTTTGATAGATTAGATGCCTGCAGCGGAATAAAACTCGAAACTGCCGAATAGTATATCAGCCAAACTCGGTTGATAGCCTTTAAAATGAAAAGTAGAATCTAACCAGTCTCTTTTTTCTTTTTCCAGCTGATTGAAATTAGTTACAGACCATTTTTGTTTGTAAAACACATCGAGTATTGCATGTAGTTGTTGTGTGATTTCTTCCGGAAAATCATCTTCAGGACATTCTTCAACATCAATATCATTGTCAATAATACTTCTGGAATTGAGAATATAACATGCTATATTATCTATATGACTTAGTTTGAAATAAACACTCCAATGTTTATTATGATTTGTTTTCTCCAACATCACCTTTTCAGAATCAATGAGATAATCGTAATCACCACTTAGAATTCCGAATTCCGGGTTCAAAATCATCAAAAAGTTCTTAGAATGACCATAGTCCCGATCCGAATCAATGTGTGTTTTTATGTTAAACTTATCATCAATTTCTTTAGAAAGGTCTATGTGACTTTTTGGATTCGATCTCTCCAGATACTTTTTTTCCGAAAAGTAATTGCCGGATTTTTCTTTGATTAAATTTTCATTCATAGGAGTAAGTTTAAGGTATCGTAGATCTATTAATTTATATTTTAGTCTTTTTCATAATTCGGCTAATCTTGTTTTTAAGAAACTCAAATTTTATAATGATAATTCCGAAATAGCTTTTTCGATTGAATCAGAAATTCTTGTTTCAGAGGGATATAGTGACCAAATATCATTGATCTCATAGCTAAAACTACCCGTTGGATGTGATATCTATGTTGATACTTGTCAGGAGATATTATAAATCAATTCTTTCCGAAGTAACTTTAGTCGAATCAACCGATAAATTAATAAGCCACTTTTCTTTTTGCTCTTTCCCACCAATATTAAGACCGAAATAATAGGTTGGATCGATGAATAATTCCTGACCACATGTTAAATATATTGACAAGGCTTCGCATAAGATATCTTGATCCTGCCGATCGATACAATTATATATTTCAAGTGAATTGATTCTATTATCGGCCATATCGTCAGTCAAAACAATTGTTGCTATTGAGGCTTGTGCTGGAATTAGATCTTCATCTAATTCAGTATCGAAACTTATTTTTGAAGTTATCTCGATTTGAAGTTGCGAATATTGTTCAACAGAAGTCAGTTTCAAAAAAAACGTATCAAATTGAATGAAAAGATATTTATCGGCAAAACTCATATGAGCAAATCCATCTTCGATATCTACAAATCCAATCTTAATGATATCAGAAATGTCTTTGTCTTTTAATTTTAATAAATTGTTTATCATGGTGTTATGTATTTTATTGCTAGATCCATTCCTTTCCCTTGTTCTAATAATGTAACCCATTCCCCGTCTGGTTTCATAACGAGAGTAAAACCTTTACCTTTATATATTTTAACAATAGGTTGTCCTAATTTCAAAGTGGCGTCACCAACAAATGTAAATATATCTTCATTTATTAACCTGCTGATGTCTTTTAAAAACTCATCAGTATGTGTTTTCAATTTTGGATATTTTGTGCCAAGTATTTCTTCTAAGTATTCTTTTTTATCAATAAAATGATCCTTGAATTTTTTACCTGCCTTTGCAGTTACGGGACCTCCATTGATTTCTAGATTGCTTTGTTTTCCACCCGTTGATTGCTCTTTGTTTAATTGACTTTCACCTTCATTATTTTTGTTTTCGTCATTTTGGAGGTTGTCTTTTTTCTCAGACTGGTTTTCATTTTTTTTCTCTCCACCCAATTCATATGGGTCTTCTACTTCATGCTCACAACCAAACATAATGATCCTGAAAACACCATTACCTTTTTCCCTGCTTCCAAATCCGTCTACACCTTTCATCGCTTTTAAAGGAGCTAATTCTCCCATCAAGACAGGAATCGGCGTATCAATCTGATCATTTGTTTTAGCGATAATCCGAGCCATTACCAATGCCTTGGTTTTACTATTATGATTCGGTCCTTTTTCGACTTCGTTGTCGGCTTTGTCGCGCATTTTCTTTTTAGTCGCGTCGTCCACATCGTCTTCGTATTTGCTGAGTTTACCCAATTCACCTTCGTCAATATCCGGTGTTTTATCTCCCGGAGTCTTATTCGGTGTTTTATTGTCTCCATGTGTTTTTCCTGGAGTTTTATTTGGTGCGTCAGGGGTTTTGTCAGGTCCGTTGAATGTTTTTTTCCTGCCTGTGAGCGAGCCGAACAGATCATCTGTTTTGGTAACGATTGCCAGCTTGAAGGTTTGGTAGAGTTTTGTCCACGTTTCCTTTTTAAAGACCGATTTCGTAAACTGAACCGTCTTCAGGAACTTGCTCGTTAAACCGTTTTTCAGTGAAAGAAAGCCACGTTTCGCCCATGTTTTCGGGAATTTTGTCACAGTGTCTTTGAACACCTGTCCGCCTTTGACCTGTCCCTTGCCACCAATCATCCCGAGAATACCGGTTGAGGTATTGGCAGCATCTTTCTTCAATGCGGCGGTTTCCTGGAACATGGTTTCGGCCGTTTTTGCGGTATGGAGGTCATAAATGTTCTTGATTCCTGACAAAAGGCCTAATACAGCAGCGGCTACACCGATCCAGAATGTAATTGTTCCCATGGTGATAGTAGCATCGGCAAGCCAGATTGCTAAGCCAAGAGTTGCTCCGGCAGTAAAGAAGGCTGCTACACCGGCTGCTATGGTCAGTACTCCAAGAATAACGGAAATAACACCGCAGATGTTCAACAGGCTCACAGCCAGATTTGCTCCTTTGGTGAGAACTGTTCCCACGGGATCTTTTTCAAAGGTTCCCCAATCGCTCAGGTTCTTCCAGATTCCCATGACGTTATTGGAAATGGTGCCGTACCATTCAGTTGGGTCGAGCATGGAAACAGCAAAGTTCCCGATGCCTTTCACGAAATTCCCGACATCGGCCCAGGTAATGTTTTTCAGGGAGTCGAGCATACCTGTTAAGGTGTCGCTGATCGGTGACCAGAAAAGCCCTACTTTGTTGACCTTTTCAAGGTTTTTCGTAACACGGTCGAGCGGAGATTTTAATCCTTTGTTTCGTTTGTTATTGAATTTGACAAAATCTGCGTTGCGTTTGTTTTCGGCATTGGTAATGAACTGAACTTTCTTGGATTCCGCCCACGCTTCGTAGTTATTATTGAATCCTTCCAGCTGAGAACCCAATTGTGCACGCTGATTTTCGTTCAGGCTGCGTACAAAAGCAATTCGTTCTTCATCACTGTTAATGCTCATGAATCGGAAGATCAGGGCATCACCGCCATGACCGTTTTTCATTTCTTCAAAGGCAACTTCTTCTTCCTTCGCCATCAGTTCCTGCCAACCGGGAACCGTACTCATATCTGTGTAATAAGTACCTTGCGTTGTGCGTGTTTCCTCTTCGATATCGAATGAAGTGGTCATGAGACTGGTACCGTCATTACGCAACTTATCTTCCTGTTTTTTGCTTTTATCCATCAGGTGCTGCGTGCTCCGGATTTTATTCCAGGCCTGCTGGTTGCGCGCTTTTTCAGAATCAATCTTATTTCTCGATTCCTTTACTTTTCGTTTGGCTTCGGCAAGATTTTTATCACTGACCGTATTCTGAACTTCGGCTTTAGTAGAATCTTTGGTTAATTGCTTGGCTTTGTCACCTGTACCGTTGAATCCCTCGGAAATGGTTCCGGATCCTGAGCTTAACTCCTCGAAGTTGCTCGTTAATTCTCCCGAATCTGCTTCTTCCGGATCTTCGTTTTCCTTGGATCCACCCAGTAAAGAGTTACTTTCTTTCACAAGATCCATTACATCGCCTTTGTTTTCATTGTATGTGGAAGTGTATAATCCCACTTCTTTCTGAACTTTTTGTTGGCGTTGTTTGGAGGTAGCCATCGGTTTGTCTGCCAACGGTAACTTTGACTCGCGGTATTTTGTGTTTTTCTCTAATTTTTGAAGGGTTTTATCCGATTGAGCAACGGTTTTACTGATTTCGTTCAACTTCGATTGGAAACCCACGCGCAATGTTGCCTGAGTGTTTGCGCGATCATAAGCTTCCTTCCCCTGGTCACGGAATTGCTGAGCAGTTATGTTCAGTCCTTCAACATTGATATTTGCTTCCTCATCCGGTTCAATCGGTTCTCCTGCTTTATCGACAGCGGGTTCAGTAGGTGCTTTTACAACTACAGGTGGATTGTCGAAATCTCTTGCTACTTCTGTTTTCCCGGCATCTTCTCCTCCTGTTTTATCTCCTTCGTCGTCGTCTTTTTTGTCTTTTTCCTTTTCTTTACCGGTTGCTTTATTCCCGGCACCTTTCAGGTCTTTCGGTTTTCCTTTTCCTCCTTCAGCGACTCCGCCTTTTTTGGTTTCGGTTTTATCTCCTTCTGTTTTTAAATCAGTAGATTCTTCTCCGGTCTTTTTTTCAACCGGCTCAATATCAGATTTCAGGATCGGTTCCGGAAGTTTTTCCTCCGTTTTTTTCTGATCCTGCTGCTTGTTTATTACTTCTTCTTCAACTGGTTTTTCGATGGGTTGATTCAGTGCTTGTTTATCGTTTTCCGGCTTTTTATTCTCTTTTGTCTGATTATTTTGTTGCGGAGTTTCTTTCTGTCCCTGTTTTGTTGTTTCAACCAATTGTTTAGCCAATTCTTTCCCCCTGGAAAGTTGATCTTGCGGCATTTTTTTTGCTTCCGCCAATGCTTTGACAGGTTTTTCGGAAGTTCCCTTTTGCTGTTTTTCTTTTTTTACATCTTTCCGGATTTCTGTAACATCAGGCTTTTTATCCTCTTCATCCGGATTTTTACCGTTAACAGGTAATGATGCTCCTTGCTGAATGGTATGCGTGAGTTCGTGCGCCAACAAATGCTTACCGTTTTTGGAAGCGGGATCAAATTTCCCCTGATTGAAGTAAATATTTTCTTTATTGGTAAATGCTTTCGCGCCGAGTGATTTGTTCATATCGACTGCATTTGTGCCGGTATGCACTTTCACATTCCCGAAATCAGCCCCGAAACCGGTTTCCATTTCAGTTTTTGTTTCAGGAGGTAAAGGAATGCCTTGTCCTTTGCTTTCGTTGAGTTTTTCCGGTAACGTATTTTGGTCTTTTGCAACTTGTTCCGGTGCAGGAGTTCCAGGTGGATCTCCCAATTTGCTTACGAATTCGTCATCTTTTAGCTGCATGGAAGCGTCCTCTTCCTTGAGCTGGGCATTTTCATCTTCTTTTAACTGAGCCGACTCATCTTCTTTCCGCTGAATCGCAGGTCCTTTGTATTCGATAGCTCCCATTTTATCTTCGGTGCCATCTATATCAAGTTGCCCCATTTGATCCGGATTTTCTTTCCGTTGAATGGTTGGAGTTACAGTTTGAGCAATTGGTTTCTGTTGAACAGGTGCTGTGTTTTCAGCAGCAAGGGTTCCGGTAGGTGAGGAGGAGCTATTCACGACACGATCAGCCGCTTGATCGGCTTCGGTTTCGTGCTGGTCGCCAGGTTGATTGACAAACAGCTTCGCCTGTACCGCAAAGGGATCGCGGCCCCGGCTCCGGAATGGAGCACCGGATTTAGTATCAGGAGTATTAACTTTTGTCTTCATTGTTATGTATTATTACCATTCTACAAATAGCAGGTCTTCCCGCCAGTCTATTTTGACAATTCCGAGATTCCACGGAAGTTTTTCGAGTAGAATATCTTGTGCTTTTCGTTCGAATACCAGGCGTGTGCTTTGGTATTCTTCTATAATGATTTTGGCTTCGCGTTGTAAAAATTCATAGCGAAGCAAATCGGGTGAATCACTTTTCAATGCGGTCCAGTGTTCCAATACGGCGGCAATTAATTTTCCGGCCTCTTCTTTGATTGCTTCTGAGATAAATCGTTCTTGCTGAATGGGTTCATCAGGTGGTATTCCACAGAGGAATTTCTCAAACTGAAGCTCAAATTCCCAGGCACTTTCATGACCTGTTGCCAGAAAATGCAGGACATGCACAACCAATTCCGGATCAGAGAGCTGATCGTCCTTCAATAGGCCGATCTCCGTGAGAAATGGTTTGAGAAAAGGATGGAGTAAGATCAGTCCGGCGTGTTCAACAGGCTCGTATAAATCAACAACTTCTTTAGGATTCGCTTTCTTAACAGGTTCGGCTTTCTCTTCAACTTCAATGGCTTTTTTTCCGGCACTGTTTTCCAAAATAGATTTCAGCTTTTTTTCCCGATCAGGTGAAATTTCTTGTCCGGTGATGGTACTCACGCATTGAATAGCAGCCTGGAGTTCTTTAATCTCCTTTCGGGTCAATAATACAATCAACTGTTCCGTTACCGCTTCTGAAACAATGCCTCTTTGACGGGATTCCCCGAAGGCCTTTAACAGCATTTTCCACCATTTTTCTTTGGTTTCCAGGGATTCGAAGGAAGCTGTTTTCTTTTGTTGGCGGGGAGGTTCTGCCGGAAAATGAAATGCTCTTGCAAACCATTCGATCAATACTGATTCCGGAAGCTGAAACAACATGCGTTTCACAAAAGTTCCCTGAACACCGGATTGCAATTCCTGTATGAGTGTTTCCGTGTCAGTGGAAGCAAGTTCCAGCAGATTGGAGGTTTCCATCAATTTGCTCAGTGCTGCATTATTCGGAATCCACCAGGGTTTTGTACCGGTTTTCAGGAAATGAAAAACAGACTGCAATTGCCTTCTTGCAGCTGAAACCAAGTGCTTCGGAGACTCCGTATCTTGTGTGGAAAGTGGTGTCTGTCCGTTTGTGGTTTCAGGAACATGGGCAAATGCAGATTCTGGAATAACAGGAATACTGGTTTTGATTTCTTCCCGAATTGCAGCGCTTATCATCCGTTCAAGATCGCCATGCGTCAAATCAGTTGTTTTGGCAGAAATGGTTATTGAAAGATGGTCAAGTGTAAGTACCCTTCCGTTGAGTTTTTTTTCCAGCTCTTCAAACAATTCTTCCAATGCCGGAGAGAGGCTGCCGGATACAAACCCGGCAGCGTCATCCTTCAATGCATAACCTTTTTCTTTGGAGTTGGTTTCAACTTCCACAATCAGTTTATGGACAATATGTGAAGATTCTGTCTTCATTTTCAAATCATTCAACTTATGGTTTCCAGATCACATTTGTTCGAAGAGCACTGATCGCATTCCACGAAGCGGAACCCTCCTGGCGTTGAGTCAATACTTCATCCAGGAACGTAACATTTATCGGTTTACCGGATAGAATACCCATTGAAGGAAAGGACGGAGTGATACCCGGATCCAATGCATTTTTGAATGCTGCGATCATTTCCATAATAGCAAACTGGTTAAAAATTGCTTCCTCCTGGCAACGAACAACGGAAACTCCGGATCGCATCAGGTTGTGATAAAGATCTACTAACTGTTTTTTATTTACTCCCGTATCATTTGCAATGACAACCTGATCAAACAAGCGTGAAGCAAGATTCCTTACTGTCGGACCAACTGTTTTATTGTAGTTCCCATTTTGGTATCCGGGCATATCGGCAAATAAATTGTCGTATAGACTTCCGAAATCAGTAATGATTTGCTGGAGCTCTGAAGGTGCTGCTGCACTCGCAACTCCGCCATCTAGTCCCATTTCTGCAACGGTTTGATCAAACAGGGCTCTCTGTGTAAGGAAATATGCTTCAGATTCAAGTTTGCAGGTAACCGGATCCGGAGGCCAGTTGTTGTTCACGTCGAATTCCAATTCCTTTTCAGTGGTCAACGGACACATATTGTCTGTAACTGAATTCACTGTAAGCCTTACAATCACTGTATTTGTGGATGAAGAATAAGTATGCGTCGGAGATTTGTCTGTTGCTGTTGTTCCGTCGCCAAAGTCCCAGAAATAGGTGAAATCACTTGGACTGACGTTTGTAGGAAGCTTACAGTCAAAAGGAACAGTCAAACTGGTAATCGGGTTTGCAGGAGCAACAAGAGTAGCAGCTACGGCTTTGTGTACCGTAAGTTCTGCATTGGTCGGATGCCCGTTTAACGTGAAATGAAGTACTTGTCCGTAAGCGCTTTCCGGGAATTTTGTTGCCTCGATTTTCAGCTGATCTCCCACTACAGTAATTCCCTGTACAGTCGGAGAGAGTTCTACCACTCCATCAGCAGGATAACGATACATGTCAACAGTAGCACTTCCCAGTGATTTCAGACAAACCTGGTCACTGGATAAACGAAGATCGGCAATGATTTCCGGCATAATAAATCCTACAGGTCTGCAATCCGAGCAGCACAGGTATGGTAGTGTGAAATCTGCTACAACAGTGTTCGCAGC
>NZ_JASLCN010000373.1 GCF_030151805.1 Fluviicola sp. | reverse complement strand
AACTTTATTACAGTCCGGAAGGAATGATTCAAAAAACGGTGATCAATAAATCCAACCGCACACAGATTATTTCACAGGATACGACGATCGTCAAAACGAAGAAAACAGTTACAACAACGATCAAAGATTCCTTAGGCCGGTTGATTTCACAGCAACGACTGGAAAACGGACAGCTCGACGGAACTCAGATTACGGCAGGCCCTGATGGAAAAGCAATAAAAAGCACCTACAAAAAAGGGGAATTGGTTCCTGAAAAGGAAAAGAAACAAAAAGATTCTGAAACGAAAACAGAGAACACCGTTAAAGAAAAGAAAACCTTCAAAGAAAAAATGAGTACGTTCTGGGAAAAGCTGAAGTTCTGGAAGAAATTCAAGAAAAAAGACCAATCGGCAGAACCGAAAACGGATAAAAAGAGTAAAAAAGGAACGGAAACAAAGGAGCCTAAACAAGCGAAGCAACCAAAAGAAAAGAAGAAAGGCAAAGAATGATTCGTGCTTCTGCCATATCGTATGCTATTGTATTTGCCCTGTTTATCGGGTTGATTGCATCCAGCGTATTCTTTATTTTCAGCACGCAGAAACGAATCGAGATCATTCACACTTCCCGGGAGCATTTGTTGCTTGATTCTTATTACGGAATTCAACTCGGGCTTCAACGGGTTAAAGTGAATGATTCCCTGCAATACATTCATCCCAGCGGAGACACCAGCCTCATTCGCAAATTCTTGTGGGGGTCATATTACCTGATCACAACAGAAACAAAGAAAAACGAACGCAGTTTCAAACGATCGGCATTGGTAGGAAGCGAGTTTCAGCCATCCATTCCTTCTTTTGTTTTAAGAAGTGGTTCCGACGGATTGAAAATTGCCGGCGCAACCAAACTGGAAGGTTCTGTTTATGTTCCGGGAAAACGCGTCGATCTGGCATACATCGGTGGGAAAAATTACACCAATTCTCAAACGGTGTTCGGAGAAATCAATGACATCAAAGATCTGAAACTGAATTTGGCCAAAGATTTCGAGAACGTTTCTCCTCAAAATTTTGTCGGCAATCTGCGTCCAACCCCGTTTTTGTTCCAGGATACCACCGTGAGTTTTTTATCGGAAGGAGTTTACTATCAAACCTTGAATCCCCTTCACATAAAAACAAAACTGCAGGGAAAAATTATTCTGCACAGCTTCGATTCGTTAGTCATTTACCCGGAAGCCAGATTAAACAACATCATCCTCATTGCTCCGAAAATTTATATCAAACACGGATTTAAAGGAACATTGCAGGCATTGGCATCTGAAAAAATCATCCTGGAAGATTCTGTTACGCTGAATTATCCCAGCACACTGATTTTAAACGAACAAAAACCGGGCACTTTCGAAGAGCTTCATACCATTCATCTTGGAACGAATAGTTCTGTATTGGGAGGAATTCTGGTCACCACGCAGCAATTCGATTTCAGACGGCAACCGAAACTCCTGATCGAAAAAGATGCGGTTGTAGCCGGAATTATTTTCAATTCCGGAGTTACTGAAACGTACGGCGCTATCATTGGCAGTTTAAGCACTTCTTCAACACTGACGAAAACCGGAGGCGGCTCTTATACCAATCATTTGCTGGATGCCATCATTTCAACCAAACGCTTACCGAACGATTTTATTTGCCCGTCCTGGCTTGAGTTGTTTGCTTATACCCGAAAAAAAGTTATTTCATGCGAATCAAAAAGTTAAAAGCTTCCAGTGTCGCAGAAATAGCGATCGCCCTGTCGATCATTGCCATTTGTTTTGCATTGGGGTCCAGGTTATTTACGCAAAGTGCACGGTCAACCGTTCAGTTTCAGGAAGTAATCGAACAATCTGAATTTCAATCGTTGTTGTTTACAAACTATTCGTTGGATTCAAACACCTATGATTCCAAACAGTGGAACGATCAGTTGACAACGATTGAAATTACCACGGAAAAGAAAGATTCGACGCGGAAAGAAACGTTTAACCTGAATAACAGCATTCAAACAAAATGGACACAGGAATTTATCTGGCCTGAAAAATGATGAAAAAGCCATTCAATGACATAGCAGCCTTTTCCATCCTGGAACTAGCCATCGTGCTTTCCTTAACGGGACTGTTTATTTCGTTGTTTTTCCTGTCCGTCAATAGTTTCAACAAAACCATGCAGCAAGAAATTATCATTAAAGGTGAACTGAATCAGTTCTTCCAGTTCCGTTCCAATTTCTGGCTGGATATGGAAAAAGCAGATTCTTTTCAATTGTCCAAAAATCAATTGACCTGCTTTCATTCCTCCACACCGATTGTTTACAGTATTACGGACGAAAAATTAAGCCGTCATCACAAGGATCATCATACCTTGTTTGAGGTTTCTGCTCTTTCGATCGAAAAAACGAATCTGAACAATCATGAATTGGTGGAATTCAAACTGGAATGGAAAAACACGCCTTTTTCATTGAAATATCCGCTTCAAAAACAAAATTCAAATTATATCAACACCTATTTCAGCAAAAAGCTATGGATGGAGTAAACAAAACGAGTTTTCTAAAAAAAGATATCGTTTTGGGGAAACCGTTAAACGATAAATTCAAAGAGCACTTTTACGGTGAATTTGCAACCTTGATCGAAAGCGGGATTGATATGAGACGAGCTTTGCAATTGATTATTGATGAGCAGGAGAAAAAAGTCGTCAAGGCGCAAATCGAAACCATGCTCGATGATCTGATTAAAGGTAATTCCTTGTCTGAAACTATGCAGAAATCCGGGAATTTCACTCCATATGAATACCAAAGTATCCGCATCGGGGAAGAATCCGGAAGATTAAAAAACGTCCTTTTTTCACTCTCCAACTATTTTGCTTCGAAAGTGAAACTGAAGCGGCAGCTGGTCAGTGTTTTCACCTATCCGGCATTCGTATTTTCCATCACGGTGGGCGTCCTTTATTTCATGTTGAATTTCGTGGTTCCGATGTTCAAGGATGTTTTCAAACAATTCGGGCAGGAACTTCCCTGGTTGACGCTGAAGATTGTCTGGCTTTCCGAAAATTTCGGAGGTTTCATTTTCTACTTTTTATTAGCAGCCATTGGAATCGGATCCTATCTCTATTCCCAGCGAAACGAAGAATGGTTCCGTAAAGCGAGCGGAACTTTTGTATTGAAGATCCCGATCTTCGGAAAATTGATCCAAAAAATATACATCGCCCGGTTTTGTCAAAGTATGGCCTTACTCCTGGAAGCAAAAACTCCGTTGGTCAAAGCCTTGGATTTAGTCTCTGAAATGATCCGTTTTTACCCGATGCAGCAAATGATTTTGGCTACTAAAAAAGAAATTCTGGCAGGAAATTCATTGCACGAAGGACTTAGTCAGTTTGAAATTCTGGATAAAAGATTAATTTCGTTGATTAAAATCGCCGAAGAAATCAATCAGTTGGACCAAACATTCCAACGTTTAACAGTGCAATACAACGAAGAAATTGAATATCGGACAAAGATGATCGGGACCATCATTGAACCGGCCATCATTGTAATAATCGGAGGAATCGTAGGAGTCATCATGGTTTCTATGTACCTGCCGATGTTT
>NZ_JASLCN010000358.1 GCF_030151805.1 Fluviicola sp. | reverse complement strand
GTCTTTCTTCCGGAAACTCCCTGGTTACCTTGCATACCTTCTCCCTGTTAAACGAAACAATATTGATTTCAAAGTGTTCTACCTGGATGCTGTTCCACAAGGACGCGTCCTGGATTTTGGTTGTGGAAACGGCACATTGCTGGATAACTTAAAAGCTGTGGGTTGGGAATGTTACGGATTAGACGTTGATCCGAAAGCAGTTGCTTATTGTCAGCAAAAAGGATTAAACGTAAGTATCGGCGATATTCCTTCCCAAAACTACCCGGATGATTTTTTCGACGCTATCACCATCAATCATGTAATAGAACACGTGCATGAAGTGGACGAATTATTGAAATCCTGCCACCAGAAGTTAAAAAAGGGAGGGAAATTAGTCATCGCTACTCCAAATACAAGAAACTGGCAACGTGGATTGTATCAGGAAAACTGGTTCCAGTTGGACCCTCCAAGGCATCTTCATTTATTTCACCCGGATAACTTAGAGGTGGTGGTGAAACGAAATCAATTCGATATTCAGGAATCTTTCACTAGTCTCCGTATGGATGCCTGGTCTACCACCGTATCAAAAGCCATTAAAAGAAAAGGGCGTTTTGTAATTGGCAGAGATAAAAAAAGAATCTCGGACTTTATTTTGGGAGTTTTTCATCAAAACATGAGCCTTCTTTTTAAGCTCTTTAATAAGCAAGCCGCTGGGGAAATCATATTAATCTCAACGAAAAAATAATGATAAATAATAAGAGGGTCGCTATTGTAATTCCGAATCATCGGGCTACGCTGAAATGGAATGAAAAAATTTCACTGGCCAGATGCAAAGAAGTTTTTAGTGATTATGATGTCATATTGGTTCACCCTCAAGGTATTTTGTTAACAGAATATGAAGAATATGAGTTTATTACAAAATATGTAGGATTAAAACCCAAATATTTTACAAGCGAGTCGAAGTACAACCGTCTGATGAATATTCCCTACTTCTATAAACATTTTCTGGAGTACGATTACATATTGATTTATCAGTTGGATACATTTGTTTTCGAAAACAATATTGAGGAGTGGTGCAATAAAGGCTTTGATTACATCGGAGCTCCCTGGATAAACAGTAGTTGGATTCAAAAACTAAACAGCAAGGTTCCAGGTATGAAACGCTGGATAAAAAAAGTAGGAAACGGAGGATTATCTCTGCGAAAAGTAAAAAAGTTTTATTACGGCAGCATCTATCTCTACCCGATAGCCATATTTTGGAAGGGGAAATGGCACGAAGATTTTTTCTGGTCTTCCGTAGCAAAGAGGCTCATTCCCGGTTTTCGTATACCGGATGTTAACATCGCATTGCAGTTTGCATTTGAAGAAACTCCTGAAATCTGCTATGAATTAAACGGGAACCAGCTCCCTTTCGGTTGTCATGCCTGGGAAAAATTCAATACTGATTTTTGGGCACCACATTTTAAAAACTACGGATATACAATACCCGAATCATTTTTAACGAAGTAAGTCACCTTACTTTATTATTTACTAATTACTAAAATTAAACAATATATGACAAAATCGTTAGTAACAGGAGGAGCCGGATTTATTGGCGCTCATGTGGTAAAAGAATTACTTTCCATGGGGCATTCCGTAGTTGTCTTGGATGATCTCAGCGGTGGGTTTAAAGATAATGTGGACAGCAGAGCTGTTTTTATTGAAGGCAGTATTACCGATCATGTATTGGTAGAAAAACTTTTTCAAGATCATCAATTTGATTATGTATACCACTTAGCGGCTTATGCCGCTGAAGGATTGAGCCATTTTATCCGCCGATTCAATTATAATAACAACCTGATCGGCAGTATAAATATTATTAATGAGTGCGTAAAAAGCAAAGTGAAGTGTCTGGTGTTTACGTCATCCATTGCTGTATATGGTGCGGGACAACTTCCATTAAGAGAAGATACGATACCTCAACCTGAAGATCCATATGGAGTGGCTAAACTGGCTGTTGAAATGGATTTAAAGGCTTGTCATGAAATGTTTGGTCTAAATTATATCGTCTTTAGACCACATAATGTGTACGGTGAATATCAGAATATCGGTGATCGATACCGAAATGTAGTCGGGATATTCATGAATCAATTACTACAAGGTAAGCCTTTAAGTGTTTTTGGAGATGGACAGCAAACCCGTGCTTTCAGCTATATAACTGATGTTGCACCACATATTGCCCGGTCGGTAGAAATAAAAGAAGCTTATAATGAAGTCTTTAACATTGGTGCTGATAAAGATTATTCCGTAAATGAGTTAGCAACAACTGTTATGCGTGTAATGGGAATTAATGGCGAATTACAGTATCTTCCTGCACGTAACGAGGTACTTCATGCATATTCCGACCACAGTAAAATGCATCGGGTATTTGGGGTAAATAAATATGACATCTCACTTGAAGAAGGATTAACAAAAATGGCCGAATGGGTAAAAGAAGTGGGAAGCCGCTCTTCTTCAAAATTTGAAAACATCGAAATTTTGGAAAAATTACCTCCAAGTTGGGCCGGTGAATAAATCTTCTAATAAAAAACTGATCTAAAAATCAGTAACTCTATCATCATTCAAATCCCCAATGATTTTTATCCTTGGGGATTTATGTTTTATACAACTTTATCCTAACTGATAGAGTTCACAACTCGGGTTCAATGAAGCGCTTAAAAAGAGCTCTCGATATAGCACAAGATCAGAAGTCAAAGAATGTGTTGTTTAAATTCTTCATCATTCAACCTTTCAAAACTGTCAATCAAACTGTTTTTGGAACAATTGTAAATTTGTGCCTGCTTAGTACCTGCATAAGTATTTACTACTTCATACCCTCTAAAGACTTTTACACAACTTTCCAGCAAAGAAACCATGGTAATGTTTTTCGAAGTATCAACAGAATCTTTCAGTACCCTTTCCTTCTGCTCTTTCTTTTCCTCATACAAATGCATATCAGTAATCACCAGGTTGTTTTGCTTGTTCACTGTCACATTGGCGTGCCAGTTGTTTTCCCCACCAAACAGAAAAATACGCTTATTACCTGTTTTAACTGCCAGGAAAAGAGTGTAGACAAGCACTGTCTGGCTTTGTGGCGTCGCCAGGTTCCAATTGTACAGCCAATGATTAATACTACGGAAACCACCTTTGGTTGTCACATAATTCACAAACTGGAACTTAAAGTTTTTCTTTTGCTTCAAACTTTTAACAAAAGGAGATTTCCGGCTGCTCCATGGAAGGTAAAAGGTTATTTCCCAGTCAACTTCTTCTGTTAAAATCCGGCAAGTTTTTTCAATGGGTTCAGTCATTGATTGCATAAAAAAAGCAGGATCCAAAAAGAAATAATTCTTCGGTTTCAATTGAAAAAAGAACTCTGAGTAACAAAAATGATTCACGACAGCCAGAGGAGTTGTTTCAAAAACTTTCAGGTTGTTTACAATATCCTCTTTAAGAGACGGTCCGTTGCCTAATACAAGGATATTCTGATCAGCGGACTTTCCTATTCTGATAAAGTAATTGCTCTTTAAGACAACCTTTCCAAGGTTAACTATTGTCTGAAAAAATCTGTTAATCATATTTCCTTATTTGATACTATGCGTCCAATACTTGTTTTCCGGTAACGATCACAAAGTTTTTCCTCTACACTCTCTTTCGTGATTGAATAAAATTCCGTTGCAGATAGAATGATGTATTTTCTATCAATACGACCTTCATTCACTTGATTTTTGGCTATCAAAGATACACTTTTTATAGAGACAATGTCAGCACTGGCTATTGAACTCCGTTTTTAATTCCGCAGGATGTTGCAGGGTTTAAAACCCATGATCCGATTGATTTTACATTTCCGTTACCCGGGTCATTCGATAAGAGGATTTCAGTATATTTGTAAGACCTTATATAATGTAGTGTGAAAGACAAATCAATTCTAATAACGGGTGGAACCGGTTCTCTCGGAAAAGCGCTTACCAAACATATTTTATCACAACATTCGGATATTAAACGCCTGGTTATCTTCTCAAGAGATGAACAAAAACAGTTTGAGATGGAACAGGAATTTCCGGCGAAAACGTATCCGCAAATCCGCTATTTTATCGGAGATGTCAGAGATTTCGAACGACTTGAAAGAGCTTTCTCAGGAATTGATTATGTGATCCACGCTGCTGCTATGAAACATGTTCATATTGCCGAATACAACCCGGATGAATGCGTGAAAACCAATGTCGGGGGGGCAGAAAATGTCATCAAAGCAGCTTTAAAAACAAATGTGGAACACGTTGTTGCCTTATCAACCGATAAAGCATGTGCACCTATTAACTTATACGGAGCTACAAAACTAACTTCGGATAAATTATTCGTTGCCGCAAACAATATTCGTGGCAAGAAGAATGTGAAATTTTCTGTTGTGAGATATGGCAATGTAATGGGCTCTAACGGCTCAGTAATTCCTTTCTTTCTTAAAAAGAAAAAAACGGATGGAGTATTGCCCATAACGGTTGAATCCATGACCCGTTTCAATATTTCGTTACAAGGTGGTGTAGATATGGTGATGCATGCGCTTGAAACAGCGTGGGGCGGAGAAATTTTTGTGCCCAAAATACCATCTTACCGCATTTTGGATGTTGCCGAAGCGATCGGACCGGAATGTAAAAAACCGGTTATTGGTATTCGACCCGGTGAAAAAATTCATGAGGAAATGATTACTTCTTCTGATTCGTTTTTCACTTATGACCTTGGAAAATACTACACAATTCTTCCTCAAACTCCCAATTGGAAAATTGAAGATTTCAAAGTCCACTTCTCAGCAGAAAAAGTACCGGATGGCTTTGCATACACTTCTGACAAGAATACAGAATGGGAGACGGTTGATAGTCTTCGAAAGCTGATCAAAGAACACGTTGATCCATCATTTGAATTATGAGAAAAGCAATTCCATATGGAAAGCAAGAAATAACGGATGATGATATTCAAGCTGTAGTAGAAACTCTTCAATCCGATTTTCTGACACAAGGACCAAAAATTGCTGAATTCGAGAGTGAATTTGCAAAATATGTTGGTTCGAACTATGCAATTGCAGTCAGCAATGGTACTGCTGCTCTGCACTTAGCGGTGATGAGTTTGGGATTGCAGGAAGATGAATATGTTATTTGCACGCCGATCACTTTTTCCGCTTCTGCAAATTGCGTGCGGTATTGCGGAGGAAAAGTGCTTTTTGCAGATATTGATCCTGAAACTTACCTGATGGATCTTGAATCCGTTAAAACGGTGCTCCAAAACAATCCGGATAAAAAGATAAAAGGAATTATTCCCGTTGATTTTGCAGGACGGGTTCCGCAATTAGCTGATTTCAGAAAATTGGCTGATGAATACAACTTGTGGATTATTGAAGATGCCTGTCATGCACCGGGAGGATATTTCATAGATGAAACGAATAAAAAGCAAACAGCCGGCAATGGTCAGTTCGCACATTTGTCTGTTTTTTCATTTCACCCGGTAAAACACATTGCAACCGGGGAAGGCGGAATGATTACCACCAACGATGAGGTCTTGTACAAGCATTTAATGAGGCTTCGCACACATGGAATCACCCGGGATATTGACTCATTTGAAAACACCATTGAATTTGCAGTTGGAAACAGTTCTGACAACAGTTCTTACCCGGCATGGTATATGGAAATGCAGGAGTTGGGATACAATTATCGTTTAACTGACTTTCAGGCTGCCCTGGGGCTTTCACAATTAAAACGTGCAGATGAGAACTTAAGCAAACGAAGAGCAATTGCTAAATACTATACCGAAGCTTTTGAGACTGTTCCGCAAATTTTCCGGCATTCTGGACTGGTTGATGGGCATGCCTATCACCTTTTTGTACTGGAGGTAGAGGATCGTAAAGGTTTGTATGATTATTTACGGTCTCAGAATATCTTTGCTCAAATCCACTATATTCCAGTTCATCTCATGCCTTATTACAAAAAACAAGGTTTTAAAGCGGGCGATTTTCCGAAGTCAGAAACCTATTATTCAAGGTGTATCAGTATTCCGATGTTCCCAAGCATGACAGATGAGGAACTCGAACAAGTGATTTTGACCATTCAGGCATTTTATACTAACTAAGGTTTAATCAATCAGCAGATTGTGGCAAAATTAGCAATTATACCAGCTCGAGGAGGAAGTAAACGAATCCCACGCAAAAACATCAAGGATTTTCTTGGAAAACCTATCATTGCATATGCCATTGAAACCGCGTTAAAAAGTAATCTTTTTGATCTGGTTATGGTTTCAACTGATGATGAAGAAATTGCTGCAGTTGCTAAAGCATATGGTGCAACTATTCCTTTTTTGAGAAGTCAACAAAACAGTAATGACTTTGCCGGAACTTTTGAAGTAATTGAAGAGGTCCTTCAGCAGTATTTAAATGACGGGTTCATTTTTGAAGAGGTTTGTTGTATTTATCCTTGTACTCCGTTGCTTCAAATAAAAGATTTAACGGAAGCATATCACAAACTGAATCAAGGTTCTTACTCATCCGTTTATCCGATTGTTCCTTACTCCCCCCCCATTCAAAGAGCATTGACACTTTCCAACGAAAAACTGGAATATATGAATCCGGAACATTGTTTTACGCGATCACAAGATTTAGAAAAATCCTATTTTGATTCCGGACAATTCTATTGGATGAAACCCAATGATGTCATTCAACAAAAAGGAATCTTCACGAATAATACCGGCTATATCATTTTAGATGAACTTTTCGTTCAGGATATCGATAATGAAACAGACTGGAAACTGGCAGAATTGAAATACAAACTTCTTAATTCTTAATAAAGTGGATACACCCGGAACAATTTCATTTGTAAAGAATAAATACGGTTACCTGGAGATAGAAGAAAAGCCAAGTCCTGAGGACCTGGAGAAATATTATGCAGATATCTATTTTCAGACCAACCAAGGCGCTTATGAAGCAACCTATTCAGAACAGGAATTAGCCTTCTTTACGAATTCCAATCACCTGAAATCGGAAATAATTACAGCCTTTTTCAAAGATAAACCAAAATCACAGCGAAAACTGCTGGATGTTGGATGTGGTGAAGGTTTTACCTTGAATTATTTTTTCAAACAAGGTTGGGAAGTCAGTGGAATTGATTATTCCTACGATGGAGTTCGTCGACAAAACCCGGAAATGGAACCCTTTGTATTACAGGGTGATATTTATGTCCGAATACAGGAATTGATTAAAAAAAAAGAACAGTACGATGTCATTTGTATTCTCAATGTATTAGAGCACGTTATTGACCCGGTTTTAATATTAAAACAACTTCGGGAATTAGTTTCTGCGGGTGGTTTGTTGATTATTTTAGTTCCTAATGACTTTTCCACACTGCAAAAATCACTTTTGGCCGATAAAAAGATTTCCAGGGAATTCTGGGTCAAAACTCCGGATCATTTAAACTATTTTTCCAAAGATTCATTGATTGCACTTTGTGAAGATCAGGAGTTCAAATTCCACAAATGTTTGTCCGATTTCCCTATAGATTATTTCCTGGCGAATCCGGACAGTAATTACATTGAAGATGGAAGCAAAGGGAAAAATTGTCACCAGGCACGTATGTGGTTAGATCACCTTCATTGTTCCGTCTCTATTCCAAAAACCATTGAACTCTATGAAGCATTTGCGAATTTGGGATCAGGAAGACAATTGACAGCATATTTTACAAGACCATGAGTTACTCCAATTATTTGACAAATTCCGTCTATTCACTTGGTGACTTTCAGGTAACTCCAATGAGAGAAAGTGATATTTTCTTAATTAAAGAGTGGAGAAACGCCCAAATGGATGTTCTGAGACAGAACAAACCAATCAGTGATGAAGAACAAGCAAACTATTATCGAAATATAGTCGTCCCGGGTTTCAGGAAAGAACAACCGAATATCATGCTTTTCAGTTTTCTTCACTTAGGCGAATGTATTGGATACGGTGGACTGACAAATATTCATTGGCTGGATATGCGCGTAGAGCTTTCTTTCCTTGTAAATCCGGTTCATGCAGCAGATCAGCTAATTTATGAACGTGATTTCAAACATTTCATTGAACTCATGAAGGAAATTACATTCAAAGAACTGGGGTTCAATCGTATTTTTACAGAGACTTACGATATTCGGGAACATCATATTGGAATTTTGGAATCTTGTGGCTTTGTAGCTGAAGGTAGAATGAGATCACACGTATGTATTAATGGTATCTTTGTAGATTCTTTGATACACGGAATATTAAAAAAGGATTATGGATTTTAAAGAGAAAAGGGTTTTTATCAGTGGCGGTAGCGGTGTAATTGGAACAGAAATGGTGCAACTGCTTCATCAGCAAGGTGCACATATCATGGTGGGTGATTTAAAACCAATTCCATGCGATTTCCCCTCAACAATTCAATACCGCCAGGGAGATTTAAACTTCATTACTCAAGAGGAATTAAATCACTTCAACCCGGAATATTTCATTCATTTGGCAGCAACCTTCGAGCGCTCGGCTGAAACATATGAACATTGGGAGGAAAACTTTCACCACAATATTCTTTTGAGTCATCATTTAATGACACTCATGAGAAATGTGCCGGCACTGAAAAGAGTTGTGAATGCATCCAGTTATTTGATCTACGACAAAACTCATTATCAATTCAAAGAGGCTCAAAATCAAGCGGTAAAACTCACCGAATCACATAGTATCAATCCGCGAAATCTGACCGGCCTCGCAAAACTTGCGCATGAAATCGAGTTGGATTTTCTCTCATTGTTCAAGTCCGATCAATTCACCAGTATTTCCGCACGGATTTATCGGGGTTACGGTAAAAACTCCCGGGATATCATTTCCCGATGGGTTCGAAATTTATTGAATAATGAAAAAATCACAGTGTACAATCCCGAAGGCTTTTTTGATTATATCTATGCACAGGATACAGCCAATGGATTACTTAAACTGGCACTTTGCGACCAAACAGGAATCGTAAATCTGGGTACGGGAAGATCCAGACAAGTTGGAGATGTTGTTCAAATCCTACAAGTACATTTCCCACAAATGAATATCGAATACATTCGAAAAACGGATGAACTCATTGAAGCTTCAGAAGCAGATATAACTTTATTGAAAAGTTATATCAATTGGGCACCTGAAAGAGATCTGGAAGACACTATTCCGGAAATCATCGCATTCGAACAACAAAAAAAGAGCACTGACGAAGTAGTATACGGAAATATCCTTGTCACAAGTGCTTCTCGTAAAATCGGTTTAATTCAAGCTGTGAAAAAAGCGGCAAATAAAATTCATGCTTCCATTCAAGTAATTGCAGCAGATTCATCTGACAGCTGTTTAGCAAAATATTTTACCGATTATTTTTGGAAAATCCCATTGATTAGTCAAATCGATATTCATGTATTTATCAAGGAATGTCAAGTCCGCTCTATTCGTTTGATTATTCCATCCCGTGATGGTGAATTAGCTTTTTTCGCTGAAAACAAATCACTTTTCAAAGAGGCCGGAATTCATGTCATGATTTCGGACAATACATCTATCAATAGATGTATTGACAAACTGTCTTTTTATAATGAAAATAAAGCCATCCAATCTAGTATCATTCCAACATTTGAAGATCTTGAGTCTATAAACTCGACTCATTTTGTTGTGAAAGAACGTTTTGGAGCAGGTTCAGATTCCATTGGCATCAATCTGAATAAAGAGGCTGCTTTGGCACATTCCGAACGATTGAAATTCCCAATATTCCAGCCTTTTATTAAAGGCTCCGAATTAAGTATTGACGCATATATTGATACTTCAGGAAAAGTAAAGGGAATTGTAATGCGAAAACGCGAATTGGTCGTGAATGGCGAATCTCAAATCACAACCACTGTTCAAAATACCGAATGGAAAAATGCATTTATTGCAATCATCGGTTCATTAAATCTTTCAGGGCATATCATCTTACAGGCAATTATTGATTCCAACGGAGAAATCCATGTAATTGAGTGCAATCCCAGATTTGGTGGAGCTTCAACCCTTTCAATCAAAGCAGGATTAGATAGTTTCTATTGGGCGTACCTGGAAAGTTCTTCGATTTCACTGGAGTCCTATCCATTTGTTGAAACGAAAGAACCAATTACACAAGTTCGTTATCCTGCAGATCTGTATTTATGATACTTGTAACAGATTTAGACGATACCCTTTATCCTGAAATCGAATTTGTTTACAGCGGATTCCGGGAAGTCAGTTCTTATTTAAGAAATGCATTCGGAATAGATTCGACTGAATCTTATCGGATCATGCTGGATGAACTTACTGCAAACGGACGTGGAAAAGTATTTGATTCTGTATTAAAACAATACCATATCAATACTGCGGCAAATCGAAAAAAATGCGTTGCTGTTTATCGCTCTCATCGACCTGAATTGGTTTTGTATCCTGAAGCCATGCGATTCCTCTCTCGATTTTCAGGAAGCAGAAAATACCTGGTTACCGATGGAAATATTCGTGTGCAGCGAAATAAAATCAATGCTCTTGGATTAAACAAACATTTCATCAAAACAATTCCAACCTATCAATATGGTATTCAATATTCCAAACCATCAGTTTTTTGCTTTGAAAAAATTCTTGAGTGGGAAAAAAAAGCTCCTAACCAATTGGTTTATATTGGAGATAATCCAAGGAAAGATTTCGTTTCACTGAATAAGATAGGAGCCAAAACCATTCGTGTATTGACGGGGGAATTTCGATCATTACAGGTCAGTTCAGAATTTGATGCTCAATATACAGTAAAGAATCTAGATGAAATTACAACAGAATTTATACAAAAAATTGCACCATGAAAATTGGAAATTTTGAAATAGCGCATAACAAACCGTGCTTTATAATTGCTGAGTTATCTGCCAATCACAATGGCAGTCTTGAAACGGCTATTGAAACTATTCGCGCAGCAAAACGTGCAGGTGCAGATGCTATTAAATTTCAAACATATACAGCAGATACTATCACCCTCAACAGTAAAAAAGAAGATTTTCTGATTCAGGGAACGATTTGGGAAGGAAAATACTTGTACGATTTATACCAGGAAGCTTATACCCCCTGGGAATGGCATCAAAAATTGTTCGACGTAGCAAAAGAAGAAGGATTGATTTGTTTTTCGTCTCCTTTCGATAAAACTGCAGTGGATTTTCTAGAAGATTTAAATGTTCCTGCTTATAAAATTGCCTCTTTTGAAATCACGGATATTCCATTGATCGAGTATACTGCCTCCAAAGGAAAACCAATTATTATTTCAACAGGGATTGCAACGCATGAAGATGTTGAATTAGCCGTAGAAGCTTGCAAGAAAGCGGGGAACCATGAAATTATCCTATTGAAATGTACTTCCAGTTATCCCGCTCCAATCGAAGAAGCAAACATGGTGATGATTCCTTATTTTGAGAAAGAATTTGGTGTTATTTCCGGTTTATCTGACCACACCATGGGGTCAACTGTCGCTTTGGTGGCTACCTGCCTTGGAGCAAAAGTCATTGAAAAACATTTTATTATAGATCGGTCAATCGGCGGACCTGATGCAAGTTTCTCCATGAATGAGACGGAATTTGCGGAGATGGTTAAATCTATCCGAGATGCTGAAAAAGCAATGGGCATTGTAACTTTTGAATTGAGTGAAAAACAATTGATCAGCAGAGCACACAGTCGCTCATTGTATGTATCAAAAGACCTTAAAAAAGGAGAAATCGTTACCTCGGAACATATCCGATCAGTAAGACCAGGATTTAGCCTCCACCCCAAACACTATTTTGAGATTCTCGGAAAACGATCTTTAAAAGACTTCACCATCGGTGACCGCATAAAAAAAGAGGACTTTGAATAAGTCCTCTTTTTTTGTTCTTAAAAGCAAATTTTATTTGGTAGTTATCCCGTTTTTCTTTCTTCTCCATAAATAATACACTCCGAAAGCAAATAATCCAAATAAGATCGCTGATCCGATTTTGGCAACCATTCCAATCGTGTAATATTTCGGTAAATCGTATACAAATTCGATTTTATGTGTTCCGCCTTTCAATTCCAATCCACGAAGCAAATAATTCACTTTCAGGATTGAAGTTTCTTTTCCGTCCACCAATGCTTTCCATCCGAGCGGGTAATAGATTTCTGAAAAAACTGCCAGCTGATCACCTTTTACATTCGCTTCGTAAGTCAGTTTATTTGGTCTTGCCGAAAGCAATTTAATTGTTCCCTCTCCGGAAAATTTCTTCTTGCTTAATTGTTTTGCCACTGAACTCAACATTACAGCCTCATTAGCCGGATTGAAGGCGCTCTCAACTTTCAATTGTACCAATGGTGTAAATGATTTGGTCGTGTCACGCTCCAATGTTATCATCGGAACCAGGTTCGTCGTTCCTCTTACGTCCATGACAAACATCACGTCTTCCCCAACGGGAATTCCATTTGACAATTGAACCGGAACCGTATCTTTTCTTCCCGGAATCAAATACTGCAAGCTTTCGCTTCCATAAACCTCCGCTTGTTTCACAGGTAGTTTATTTACCAACAAAACACCTTGCCCTTTGTTTTCCAGTTTAAATTTGCTTCCAAGCGCCCTGATTTCATCATTCGGAGTAGCATATTCCTTCACATCTTTCACCAACCACGCATTTCCAAGTGCAGTCGGATTCAAAACAGCTGTATCCAAGCCATTTTGCTGGGGCTGAAGGAAATATTTCACATTCAGCATGTCAAACACCTTGTTATTAGATTTAGACAGGTGGAACGAAATCAGGTTATCGATGTTTCTCAGTTTCGCACCATGATATCCTCCCAATGACTTATGGAAGAACGATGCGCGACTGCTTGAAAATGCACCTGAGAAATCAAGAACCCTGTAATTTGTAGCCGAACTCAACGCATAAAAACGGTATGAGTTAATGACATTTATTCTTGCAGCACCTTCGTATCCCAGTTCATCTGCCAAAGCTTCACCTTTCGCTTTTCCGTTTGCAATTTTTGAAGCAAGGGCCGGATTTTGACGCACCTCAGACTGTAAGATTTCCTCATCTCCTTTCGTAGCTGCTATCGGGTATGCAGAAAGACTTGCTTCTTCCCAGTACTTATATCCGTTTCCTGAAGCATCATCAACTGCTCCAAGATAATTGTATGCAACCGGAAGCATATCCGCAAAAGTCAACACCACCAAGCCCGCAACCA
>NZ_JASLCN010000351.1 GCF_030151805.1 Fluviicola sp. | reverse complement strand
CGTCCCAATATTGGGAAATTGGGTTTTTGGGAAATTGGAAAATAGCTTTCGGTTTCAAATCGAAACTGTAAAATTCTTCAACAACATCTGAATCACCTAACTTTCCAATTCAGATTTTTCGTATCTTCGTTTGGCTAAAATCGGACGCGAATTATGGTAAAGGACCCAGAATTACTGAAACAACTGTTGAAAGAAGGAAACATTCTTCCAATGGAAGAAATGCTTGAAATTGCTAAGAAAAAAGGACGCTTGTTGATTGGTATTCCCAAAGAGCTGAGTTTTCAGGAGCGAAGAGTGGCATTGGTTCCCGAAGCAGTTTCGTTTTTAGTGGCGAATGGTCATGATGTTCGTGTTGAGAGAGGGGCTGGTGAATCCAGTAAATTCAGTGATCGTGAATATTCCGAAGCAGGGGCTGAATTGTGTCCTTCCAACAAGGAAATTTTTGAATGTGATATTATTCTGAAAGTTACACCAACTTCAGAAGAAGAAGTGGATTTGTTAAGAGGGAATCAAACTTTGATTTCTGCATTGCAGCTGAGCATCCAACCTAAAAGCATTCTTCAGAAATTAATCGATAAAAAAGTCACAGCAATTGCCTGGGACTACATTCGTGATGAACAGGGAGTTTTCCCGGTCGTTCGTACGATGGGAGAGATTGCCGGAACAACTTCTATTTTGATTGCCGGTGAATTATTGTCTTCGTTTAACGAAGGAAAAGGGATTATGTTGGGCGGAATTGCAGGTGTTCAACCTACCGAAGTCGTGGTTTTGGGAGCAGGAACCGTTGGTGAATTTGCTACGCGCGCTGCAATGGGATTGGGAGCATCTGTTAAGGTTTTCGACAATAGTTTATCACGTTTACGCCGTCTTCAAAACGATTTGGGGTCGCGAATCTATACGTCCGTATTACAACCGAAAGTACTGGCAAAATCAATCATGCGTGCGGATGTAGTAATTGGAGCGATTCGTTCTCCGTTGGGAAAAACACCTTGTGTGGTTTCCGAAGAAATGGTGGAAAACATGAAAGAGGGATCAGTTATCGTAGATGTAAGCATTGATCAGGGCGGTTGTTTTGAAACTTCCCGCGTGACTAATCACAACAACCCGACCTTTGTGAAACACGGAGTTGTTCACTATTGCGTTCCGAATATTGCGTCAAGAGTTCCGCGCACAGCTTCTTTTGCTTTATCAAATATCTTTTCACCGATTTTGATGAATATGGGAGATTCCGGGGGTTGCCTGGATTTGATTCGCAACGATCACGGATTCCGTTCCGGAGTTTACATTTACAAAGGAATTTTGGTAAGTGAAGTTCTGGGCCGCGTTTTCGATCTGAAATACAAGGATATTGATTTGTTGATGATGGGCTTGAAAGGGTAAACAGATTTTAAGATTTTAGGACTGGAATGTTATGTTTAAACAACAATTTAAGTCCTGATGCCTTAATATCCGATATTATCCTCCGCGTTTATTTCCTTTGAATTTCACTTTCTTACCGGTCCACTTGTAGCGTTTCTTGTTGAAATTATCGCTTCCGCGGTTACCTGAATCAAACTTGTAAACAAATCCCAGGTTGTGCTGTAAATAATTTCCTCCACCTAAAGCTCCTCCGGTGAAAGCAAACTTTCCGGATGTTTGGATCTGGAACCCTAATCCACGGAAGAAAAATAAATTCACTCCCAAACCGATATTTCCGGTAAGAGATGTAACACCCGGCATAGCCGTTCGCTGTGTCATCCCGATTCCTAATGAAACGTAAGGATCCAGCCATCGCTGAGTGATAAGCGGATAAAAACTGTATTTGCAATTCAGATCAAGTGCCAAAAAGACTCCCGAACGATTGATCGAATCATTGATTAGTTTTCCCGCGCGGTAAGTAACATATGCACCCGAAAATTCCGCACTGATTCCGTATTTGAAATACTTGTCGACAAAAAGACGGGTAGGGAAATACTCGTAATTCCAGGATTGATTCACGTCAAAAGGCTGGCATAATCCGCGTCCGTCATCTTCTACTGCTGTCCAACTGATACCAATCATCCATGAATAAGGTTTTCGGTTCGTGAAAGCGAAAGGTTGCGCATCAACAAAATCGGAGATCAACAACGTAGTAACAAGTAAGACTGAATGCAGTATCGTCTTTTGAATAGGCATGAATTGTATTTTGCCCCAAATGTATACAGCTTATCTGAATATCCGGCATTTTTTTTGAAAAATGTTGGTATATTCGCCCCAAACAGAATCGCGTGATAAGCAACAATTTAGGACTAAAATGGCCGGAAACCATACTCCAATGGGAGAAAGAATTA
Source organism: Fluviicola sp. (assembly GCF_030151805.1). GTDB lineage: Bacteria > Bacteroidota > Bacteroidia > Flavobacteriales_D > Crocinitomicaceae > Fluviicola. Next base: position 2,506 of record NZ_JASLCN010000351.1, on the reverse strand, counting down.
GTTCAAAAAGTGGGTTTTCTGACTATGATAGGAAGCTTCAATGTGATTGTCTGCCTGATCGTGTTTAATGTCATTGGATTTCAATCTCTTAACAGTCATTTTTTCGTTGTCTTAGGACTTGCGGCAGGAGTTTTTACACTGATTCGTTTTCGAAAATATGTTGCTGCGTCTTATTTGTTTTTTGCAATCGGGGTTTATATTTTGGGTATTGCCACGCTCTACATGCAGTTGGAAAGCAACGTCCTGATGTATTTTTTTCCGCTGACGCTCTCCATTGTTCAGATTTATGGAAGGAAAGAGCTCTTTAAACACTTAATCGTTTGGGGATTTGTGTATTTCCTTACGATCAGTTTTCTCGTTCTTTTCGGTCATAAGTATTATCCGCATACGATTCGGGTCGAACATATGAATTCCCTCCGGATCTTTAACGGGCTCTTCGCCTTTTTCTGCGGATTGATGCAGATTACGGTTATTACCTGGATGAATATTAAGCAGGAAGAACAAATCCGGAATGTGGTCGAAGAAAAAAGATTGCTTTTGGCAGAATTGTATCACCGGGTAAAAAACAATCTGAATATTGTGACGAGTTTGATCAACATCAAAAAGAATAATTCAGATTCTCAGGAAGTGATTGATGCTTTGGAAGATTGCAGAGGTCGCGTGTATTCGATGGCTTTGGTACATCAACAGATGTATTCCGGATCACGGGTAGGAAATCTGAATATGATGGATTACCTGGTGGAATTGATCCGGAATGTGGAACACGCGTTCGGAGGCGATGCGGATGTCGTTCTGGAAGTTGATTCGGATGAATTGATTCTGCCAATTTCCAAAGCCGTTCCGATTGGTTTGATCATGAATGAATTGATAACGAACTCATACAAACACGGATCTTTACCCGGACAAAAATTGATCGTAACTATTCATGTAGCCCAGGTCGGGAATTCCCTGCAGATCGAATTGTCAGATAATGGTCCCGGAATCAAATCAGATAAACAAAATAATAATACGCTTGGCTTCGAATTGATTCGCTCTTTATGCGAACAAATTGACGCCAGTTTCATCGTTGGCAAAAATAATGATGACGACCCCGGAGCTTTTATTCAGATCAAAGTAATTGATTACAAAGCCAATTCGCAGATTTTTACGTAACACTGAAGAGGTTTCAATCTTATTATTGGTATGATCAAGCTCGTTTTATCACTTATTTCGATGGGTACTTTTCAGAATTTTACCGCCCAGGAAACTGAAAAAAGCTTCTTTGTAGGAAATGTCATTTCCGACACTTCTTCTTGTAAAGATGATGGATATCGTTTCGGATTAACTTCTATTTTAAAGTCAGAATATCCCATTGAGATCCGGTTTATCAACTCAGGTTTCAGAGGCTTTAGCGGAGCGGTATTGTGTTATGATTCTGTTTGGTCAGTAAAAATCAAGTCATTTGACTTTCGTTTAAATGCGATGAACTGGAAGATAAAAGAAGAAACGAGAAACCTGGACTCTCTTTTTTCGGAACTCGTGTCGCATAATATTTTCAGTTTGCCCGATCAAAGTGACCTGAAAATGAAAAGGTATTATTACAATCCGAAAACCGGTGAATTTATTGGTGAAGGCATGGGAGTTGGGTGTGGAGCTCATTATACCATTGAATTCAAAATAGGAGATTGGTACAGAAGATACAGTTGCTCCAGCCCGGAGGCTTTTGCTGAATTTTATCCAAATGTTCACGAACTGAAAGACTATGTAAATATTGTTCGGATCTTTGAGGTATTGATAAAAGAATAAACATGCCTGACTCCCAACTGAATAATTTTCTGTTTATTGACGGTGGTTCATACAACGATGTCAAAAAGGCGTTACGCCAGTGGATTGACTCGTATGAAAATCAATTGAAACCGGATGTGCTTTTCAAATTGTACAAAAATGGTCATGGCAAACATGTAATCCGGGTGGATGGTGATCTGGACAATATGTTATTCTACTTTTTGGTAAATTACATCAGTTACCCGGAGGGAATTGATTACGAAGTAACGGTGGAGGGTTTTACGAAAGGAACCGGAATCAACAAACTGAGAGGGAAGAACCTGCGTGTTTTTCTTCCTGAAATGGATACGGAATACGACAATGTGCTGATTGCTACAGAAGATAATAAGTGCTATAAAATGGATTTTGGAGGGAAGTTCTCCGAAAGTTCTGAAACTCATTTGTATCAAAAACCTTCTTTTGTGATTAGTGAGAATCCTGAAGTCCTGAAAGTACGGTTGAAAAAAGAAAAAAAGGAGAGGGGCGAAGAATATGAGAAAATAGATAAACGATTCAAATGGATTGCGGCAACGATCATTTCGCACATTTGTTGAACCTGTTGATTCTTGGACCATTTTCTGTTGGAGGAGAATTCTCTTTTGGAGAGATTCTGAATTTCCTGTTCGTTTTGACAGCTTTTTGGTTTTATTGGGATGACGAAATACTGAGAGATGAACGGATATATCTGAAATGTGCAGCTTTG
>NZ_JASLCN010000334.1 GCF_030151805.1 Fluviicola sp. | reverse complement strand
CCGCTACGTTGTCTTAACATCCGTTGAATGATTGCCTGAGTACAGTTGTACATTCCTTTCAAGGAAGTGTTCAAAACAGCATCCCAATCTTCTTCCGTTACCCATGGAAACAAGTTGTCTTTGGTGATTCCTGCATTGTTTACCAACACATGAATAATTCCTTCCGGATTATTGGAATACCAGTTTTCAACCGTCTCTTTCACCAAAGCTCCGTCCTTTACGTCAAAATGAAGAAGTTCTCCACTTCCGCCGGCTTGTTGAATCAAATTCAATGTTTCTTCCGCCGCCGCTTTATTTGAAGCGTAATTGATCAAAATATGCAGGTTCAGATCCTGAGCCAATTGAAGGGCAATTGCACGTCCGATTCCGCGGGATGCACCTGTTACTAAAGCACATTTCATAGGTTGAGAGTTGTTTGCTTAAGAGCGTTTGTGATATTTTTAATGGCTTCAAATTGTGGAACATCCTCGTTAATCGTCGGAGTGATCGCACGAATTTGAGCATAAATTTCTTTCGTCTTCGAAGAAAGTTTGTTTTTCTTGGTTTCCTCCAGTAAATCAATTGCCTGGCAAACAGACATCATGTGGATTGCCATGACCTGGAAACCATTCTCGATTACTTTCTTCGTAATCACAGCACTGTTGGTTCCCATACTCACGATATCCTGGTTGTCGTTGTTGTTGGAAATGCTGTGAACATACATCGAATTCGAAAGCATCTGGCTTTCAGCTGTCGTGGAAGTTGCCGTAAATTGCATTCCCTGGATTCCGAAGTTCAAACCAAGTGTTTGTGTATTCAGGAAAGGAGGGAAAAGCCCGTTGATTTTGCTGTTCAGAATGAAATTCAACTGGCGTTCCGCAAGCATCGTCAATTTGGTAATGACCAATTTGATTTTGTCCATTTCCAATGAAACGTAATCTCCGTGGAAGTTTCCTCCATGGAAAACGTTTCCGCGTTCCAGGCTCACAACCGGGTTGTCATTCGTAGAATTGATTTCGTTTTCTACAATTGCTTTGGCAAAATCCAGGGTGTCTTTTACCGGACCAAGGATTTGCGGAATACAACGGATCGAATAATATTCCTGGATTTTCTTTTTGAATTCGGTTGTTTCAGCTGCTTTGTCATCCGTGAAAAGCTCTTCCCGTTTTTTGATCAGGGTGCTGTCTTTCAGGAAATCGCGCATGGATTTCGCAATCGCATGCTGACCTGCGTGTAATTTCACCTCATTCAAACCTACTGAGAACGAATCGTCGTATGCTTCAACGATCTCGTTGATCATGGTTGAAGCAGCAATTGCCCAGTCCAATAAGCGGTAAGAGTAGATCAGGTTCACGGCTCCAATTCCCGACATGCAGGAAGTTCCGTTCATCAATCCCAATCCGTCGCGCAATTTGACTTTTAAAGGCGCAATATTTTTTTCAGCCAATACTTCAGCTGTTTTTCTGCGTTCACCATTGATGTACACATATCCTTCACCGATCAGGTTCAGTGCCAAATGAGCCAGCTGAACCAAATCGCCACTTGCCCCAACGCCTCCGTGCTCGAAAATTTCAGGAATAATGTCGTGATTCAGGAACTGAACCAATTGTTCGATCACTCCGTAACTCACACCCGAGTTTCCTTGCATGAAGTTCGTTAAACGGGATAAAACAACTGCTCTTGCAGATTCCGCATCCAATACATTTCCTGTTCCGGAAGAATGGCTTCTGATCAGGTTGTATTGAAGTTGGTTTAATTTGTCTTCGTCAATTTTGAATTGAGCCATGGGCCCGAATCCGGTGTTAATCCCGTAAATAATTTTATCGCTTGAAAAATCCTGTAAAAAGGAAAAGGACTTTTCCAGTTCCTGACGAACGTCATCAGAAACGATGTATTCCTTTTTTTCAAGGCTGAAAGCTTCTACTTGCTTTAAATCGAGTTTGTTCATGTATTATCGAGAGGAGAGAATAATTATTTCGGTAATTTAACTTCAAGGATGGTGTGGAAACGATCCAGGTGCAATCGGTGCTCCTGAACGGTTTCAAATCCTGCTTTTTCAACGATGTATTTCATTGCAGAGGACGAATACATTTTACTGTTTCCGTTTGCCATTGCCGTGAAATAAAGCGAAGTTGCAATTAAGCTGAATTCTGCAGCCGGGAAACGCTGGTCATCAATGAATGTTTCCATGATGAAAATCGTTGCGTCCGGTTTCATGTTTTTCCTGATCTTCAGTAAGATTGCTTCAATTTCTTTTTCGCTGAAACAATCCAGGAACTGACTCATCCAATAAACGTCTGCTCCGGCAGGAATTTCCGAATTCGGATCAAGCATGTCGCGCTCGTTGTAGTCAACGCGGTCTCTGATTTCCGGAATTGCTTCAATATTTGCCCTGGCAACGTTCAATTGTACCGGAAGATCAAAGATACTTACGCGTACATTCGGATCGTGTTGTGTACTCGCAACAGCCCATTTTCCGGTATTTCCACCGATATCGTAAATGTGTTTCGGATGGTGCTGAAAAATGATTTTCAAGGCTTCACCGAATGAATTATCTGAATAATGATGATCAAAATCAAACCAGGATGTTTTTAACGGTTCCGGTAAGATGGAAAGACCTTCGTAAATCGTATTCCACGGACCAATTTCTTTCAAACCTTCCGGTTTTCCGTTCAAAATGGAATCTTTCAGGTGATATAAGCCTTTGTAACAGATATCCTGCGTAAACATCATGTTCACTTTGGTCATTTCGTCACGCGTCAGAAAGTAACCGATTTTGGATAAACTATATTTGTCGCCGTTTAATTCCAGAACGTCTGCAATTTTTGCCATTTCGACCAAAACCCGCACACCGTATTCGCTGATGTTTTTTCGTTTCGCAATTTCTTCAATGGTAAGGCCTTCTCTTTCCTCATAGAGTTCATCCATGATTCCAAGACTGGACATCGTATATACCGTTTGGAACACAAATGGGCTAAAGGCGATTTTTTGAGCCTCGTACAAAGAATTTAATGCTTTCATAGGTTTAATCTATAATCCGAATTTGGGTTTTTTACAAGTTATTTCTGTTCGATTAAGGTTTTCAAAATGTGGCATCAAAGTTAGAAAAAAAAATAGTTTCACGAAGGATTGTGAAATCTTAGAAGCCGCTTATCTGCTAAAATCTAAATTGAAGACTGATGCGAAGCGCTATTTCATTAATTTTGAAGTCGAAATGAACGAAGAATTTGACGTTACCATCATTGGTTCGGGAGTAAGTGGTTTACTCTCGGCGGCCTTGTTATCCAGATCGGGAATGAAGGTACTTGTGTTGGAGAAACACTACCTGATTGGTGGGTATTTGCAGGGTTTTGAACGAAAAGATTTTGTCTTCGACACGGCGATCCATTGGTTGAATCAATACAACGAAGTGGGAACTGTTACACGGGTTTTTAAGATGTTGGGGGAAGATTTCCCCAAACCGCAACCCATGAAACGCATTCAACGCCACATTTCCAACAATCACGATTATATTCTGACGGATAACCCGGATGAATTGCGAAATCAATTGATCCAGGATTTTCCGCATGAAAAAGCAGGAATTGAACGGTTTTTTAAAGTTGCAAAGCGAATTGCACAGGTTTCTCTAAGATTTACGGAGTTTTTTCAATCCGTTGAAACAAAATCCCCATTGGAGATACCGTTCTTTCGCATGAAACAATTGGGGATTATTTATCCTTTGATTCCCTATGCGGTTGGTGGATCGGATGTAAAAAAAGGATTGAGTAAGTTTTTCAAAGACCCGAAACTACAGGAATTGTTTT
>NZ_JASLCN010000327.1 GCF_030151805.1 Fluviicola sp. | reverse complement strand
GGAAGCCGTTACTCCTTCCTGCTGTTCCACATTCGATTGGTTGAACCCATCGATCCGGAAGCTGTTTCCCATTCCGTTGACTACAAAACTCAATGCATTCTTTTTGTTGATCTGAAAATCCATTCCAAAACGGGCACTGTGATTGGAAACCAGCATTTTCAGATCGTTATCCTGCAAATAAGCTCCGGTGAACGTATCCTGTTTGTAAAATCGTCGTTCCAATACCAAACGGTTAAAACCTTTCCGGTAAGCATAATTGTAAGCTCCGAATACGTTCAGTTTCTTATTCCGGTGATTCAAAGAAATTCCTGCTCCGGCTTTCGGATAAATTCCTTGCCCGTAGCTGGTTGTAACCGTTCCATTCGTTCCCAAACGCGTATCTTTTTTTAATCGGATATTGATAATGGCAGAGCCAGCTGCATCGTATTTTGCAGAAGGATTGCTGATCAGTTCTATTTTGTCGATCGCGGACGACGGAATTCCTCTTAAAAAATTTGCCAGATCCGTTCCCGACATCGGTTGTGCTTTGCCGTCAATCTGAACAATGATGCCGCTTTTTCCATTCAAACTGATATTGTCTGCAGAACTAATGCTCACTCCCGGCGATTTTTCCAAAATTTCGAAAGCTGAAGAACCGGTTGCGCTCAAGGATTGTTCTACATTGAGAATCACCATTCCGGGTTTTCGTTCTATTAGTGGCTTGGTTGCGGTAACCGTTACTTCCCCTACTTCTTTCGGAATAGTCTTAAATGCGAGCTTTAAGTCAGAACATGCTTCTGAAAGTAATATTCCGGTCGTGAACTCCGAAAAATCGTCATGCGTTATGCGGATAAAGAGTGAATCCGTTTTGGAAACCTCTGCCGTAAAACTCCCGTCTTTTTCCGAAACTGCCATCGACAAAAGTGTTGAATCTGTTTTGTAAATAAACAGAACTGCATCCGGAACAGCTTTGTTTTCCGGACTGAACACCGTTCCTTTTACAGTTAATTTATCCTGGGAATAAACCTGAATCGAAACAAGTAAACAAATGAGTAGCAACGTTTTCATTGAGTTCAAAATTTAAACAAAGATGATATTAATTGATTTATCAATCATTATTCATTCTTGCATTTGTGATTAGCTGTTTCAGAAGCACATTAAACGGTTTGGAAAACGGATAAATGTTAAAGAAATCGTTAATGGAAAATTATTTTCCGTACTATATCGCTTTAGCTTTTTTCATTCATTTCACGCCTCAAAAAAAGAACTAATTTTACTCCTCAAATAAGAATATGAGTAAGCTGAGAGGTGTGTTTTTAGTGGGATTTGGAGCAGCGAGCTACGGAATTTTAGCCACAATTGTCAAATTTGCGAACAATTCAGGTGCTCACACCAGCGTACTAACTTTCTATCAATCCCTGATCGGAGTCATTTCGCTGTTCATTCTGATGACCATTCAATCCCGCAAACAACCTGCGTTGGTAAAACCAAGATCCAGATCTAAAGTGAAACTGGTGCTTTTCGGAATTTCAATGGGCTTAACAAGCTGTTTGTATTATATTTCCATTCAGTATGTTTCTGTTTCGATCGGAATTATTCTCTTGATGCAATCCATCTGGATGAGTGTTGTATGGGAAATGATCCAGCAGCGAAAACTGGCTCATTGGAGTAAATTAGCAGGAAGTATCACAGTGTTGATCGGAACCATATTCGCTACAAACCTGATTCAGCAAGACATTCAAATTTCAGTCACCGGATTGTTATACGGTCTTGCAGCCGCATTATCTTACACTGTGAGTTTACACGCTTCCAATCATGTGGAGAAACAGATTCCAAGCATTACCAGAAGTTTTTACCTGATTTTGGGAAGTTTACTCACCGTTACCGCATTCTGGAATGTTCAGATCCTGGAACACCTGGATTGGATGGTTTTATTGAAATTCGGAATCGTTTTGGGAATTTTCGGTACTGTTATTCCACCGATTATGTTTACCCGCGGAATTCCATTGATCGGATTGGGATTAGCGGGAATTCTTGTTGCTTTAGAGATTCCGGTTTCCATTCTTTCCGCACATTTTGTGTTGAAAGAACAGATTTCCCTGGTTCAATGGTTTGGAGTACTCTTAATTCTGCTCACCGTGGTTTTCATGAACAGCCGGAAAAAGCATGGTTAATCTTCCCAACCACACAATTTCAAGCCGATTTTCTCCGCTTCTGCAACAGTTGTTTTCTTTACTTCGTGCTTGCAGTTATTTAGTCCACGGCAATCCCGCTTGTAATGATATGCCGTAGCATTGGGTGAATCGCAGATGAAAACATTTCCGTCTGCACCGGAAAATGAACAAAGTAACAGGAATATAAAGATCAGCTTCATGTGAATGGTGTTGGTTTCTGTAATACCGTTAAATCAATAATCGGGCGAATATAAACAATTGTTGTTCACTGCAATCCCCTTTTTTGTAATTTACTCCTTGCTCAAAAACATCAACATGAAATACTACTTCTCATTCTTACTGACAACTCTGATTTATTCCTCCGCGTTCACTTGCTACAATGAATTTTACAGCCTCGATTCAAAAGGTCAATTCCATCAGATTGAAATGGGCGCTATCCGCTTTCAGCAAAATTTTGATCAGCAGAAAATTGAAAACCAGTTGCGGAAGCTCGGAAAAAAGCTTCAAACCGAAGCCGATTACAAACTCCTTTCAGATTATGGT
>NZ_JASLCN010000279.1 GCF_030151805.1 Fluviicola sp. | reverse complement strand
CATGATGGTGGTTAGCTACAGAAAGAAACCGAAGGTAAAAGATGATTCCAATAATAATGACATTATCGGGATGTATGCTTTTGATTCCAAAATGGATAAAGTTTGGGGGAATGAGTATGAAATGCCATATACGGAAAGCTTGATGGATAACCTGGATTTCACGGTAGATTCAGATGGAAACGGTTACTTTTTGATCCGGAAATACAAAGAGGAAGTTACCCGTAAAAACAGAGAGATGGCTGACAATCAAAGTTTGGCGATTTTGATTGCGAATTCGGAAGGTGGTTTGAATGAAGTTGAATTCAACTTGGGAGAATATCTGACTGACGGTGTTTTTATGAAAGAAAATAAGGATGGAAATATCATTTGTGCCGGATACTACCGTAAACCTAAATCCTATGGAGCTGACGGAGCTTTTATTACAATCCTTGATAATAAAGGAAACTTAAGTACTCCGAAGTTTTATGAATTCTCATTGGACTTCATTAAGAAATACAAAAAGATTTCTGAGAAAAGACAAGAGAAAATGGAAAAAGCAGATGTGGATGGTAAGTTGGCAATGATGAACCTGACGATGCGCAATATCCAGGTATTGGAAGACGGAGGAATTGTTTTAGGGGGAGAAATCTTTTACATTACAAGTACAACTGACCCAAAAACAGGAAGAACAACATATACGTATCATTATGAAGATGTGGTTCTTGTTAAAATCAACGGGGATGGTGAATTGGGATGGATGCAAAAATTCCCAAAGAGATCAATAACCGAATCATTCAGATTGTTTGTTTCCGCAAAATATACTTACGCTTTGTTTTTGGATCCTGTAAGAAATGCCTCCATGACAGAATCCGGGGAGATCACAAATCCGGTTCGAGGAGATTATGTTACTGCGCACAGAGTGGATAATCAAACCGGTGAGAGAAAGTATCTGCCGCTTTTTGATTTGAGAAAAATAGATGGAATTTCAGTTTATCAATATGGATTGAACAGGGTGATTCCTTTAACGGATAATTCGTTTGCGATTGAATTATACATCAAAGGAAAAAGTGATATGATGTTCAAAGTAGAGTTTGAAGAGTAAATTGCTGTAAATCATGAAAGAAAAAGCCGTTGGAATTTCCAACGGCTTTTTTCACCTCATTAAATACATTTTTCCGAAGTTCTTTTTGAAATATTGATCGGCTCCTGATTCCCGGTGCTTGATATCTTCACCCTGAATTTTGGCTTTTACCTGGTAGAGGTATACACCATTTGCAAGTGGATCGCCAAATTCATCTTTTCCATCCCAGGCGTAATCCGTAATGTTTCGTCCGATCCGGATCAATCCCAATTCGTCTTCAGTAATTTCCCTTACCACTCTTCCCGATACAGTCATAATTTGTATAATGATATCGTCCGGAACTTCTGTACCGGTCAGCGTAAAGACAAAACGGGTGCTCGTAGAAAACGGATTCGGATAGTTCATCATTTGCGTAATGGAAGATTCCCGGATCACTTCAAAATTCACTTTGTATTCGTAATCTCCGGAAATATTTCCCGAACGGTCACTTCCCTGCACAAAAAGTTGATACATTCCGTCATGAAGGAATTCCTTCGGATAAACGATTTTGAATTTCAGATTTTGACTTGTAGCCGGATACCATTGAAGAATCGTATTCCCGGAAGCATCAATAAACGGAACGCGTTTCTGAACTCCATCCGGTCCGGTTAAATAAATTCCGAAAAGCGTTGTGTCAGAAATATTATCCATGACCCAGTAAGGGTTATCATCCTTTAATGTAATGAGGATTTCACTTGTGGGATCCACAATATCTCCGTTCAGGATATGCATCCCGTTGAAAGTCACATCCAGAATCGGGTTCTTGTCATCTGAAACCACAAAAACAGGAAGCTGTAAAATGTTGTTGTAATGATATTGCTCCAACTGATCGGTTTGAACCAAAGAACCATTCACGTAAGGATTCACTTCCATCCAAAGCGTATTGTATCCCGGAGTTCCGACCGAGCTGAAATGAATGGTATCTCTTAAAACCTGGTGTACTCTGAGAGAATCCTGTCGTGGATAAGGAATGATGTGCTGGATGTGGTCCTGGTTATCCAGCCAGTAATTGATCAATAGAGAATCCATCGGGAATTGACTGACATTCACCACATCTACGGCAAAAGCGAAATCCTGACCCTCGTGAATCGTATCTCCGGAAGATGCGTAATATCCGTTACTTCCATCAATTGCAGCTTCGGGAACCGGCTGATATAAGACGTGAATCCGATCAATTTGAGCCGGAGTCAGATTCGTTTTATCTGAGTTGGTAATCCCGATTCTGATTCTTGGATATTGAGCCGCATCTACGATGTTCTGAAGATGAATGATTGAATCATTTGGAGTGAAAACGGTATCAATAATTCCTGCGGGTGCATTGAATAAATCGTACTTTTCAATAAAAATGCGTACACTGTCTGTTGAAGGAGATTCCAACGAGTCTCTTCTCCAATACAAGGTTTCCCATTTGAAAGCCGGACCGATTTGTGGTGTTTTTTCCACACCAATATATGAAGGTTTCAGAACATCGACGTCGATTTTGATTTTCGCAACTCCAGCTGGAACATCGTTGGTGATTTCACTGTCTGTCCAGAACTTTACCTGGTTCATGGCAGTTGTTCCTTTCTTAAAGAAAAGTGCAAAAGGTTTGTCTGGTTGTGTACTGTTAACAGACGGAAAACCCAGGTTTTGAAACATGGTGTAGACATTTGGATTATTAGCTGTCCACGAACTGAAATAAGTTGTAAAAGGCGTGTACATCAAAACGTAACTGCTGTCGGGAATTCCATTTTGAATCATGTTCATGAAATTGGCCATTGATGCAGGGCTGGTCTGATTAAATGTGAAGTAATACTCGAAGCGATCCCGGCATCCGGCCCCTCCGACACTTCCCAAATTATTCAGGTTACCAAAATTCATGGACGGATCGTTGTTGCTGTTTGACGGTGTTCCGTTTCCACAGCCCGGACAATGTGTTTTCCATGGATTCAGTGTAATATTGTTGACAACAGCAACATAGATGTAAGGATTGTATCCGCAGGTTGCATAATCCACAATGCTGTGATCAATGCTCCAGGAATTAAACAACGATTCATAAGCATCACTCGTTTCCATGACCTGGATTCCTATTTTGTGCCAGTCATTCAGAATAAAATCCCGTTTTCGAAGGTTTCTGTTGTAATCAATCCCTGAAAAAGAGTTATTCTTGAATTGGAAGAAGTGATCCTGTCCCCAGCCCCATTTATTGGGAATGTACTGAAACGAATATTCTGCCCAGCTCGGAGTTGTTGAATCAACGGAAACCCTCCAGAAATAAACAGTACTGTCTGTACAAACCAGGGGAAAAGGACTGCCGCCTGCTGAAAGCCATTGATTCGGTGCTACTTGTTTGACACCTCCCAAACCGGTAACGGAGAATTTCCTTAATTGCGGACTATTATAAGTATCAGTCGTGTCGAGCTCAAACAAATACGTATTCATTTTTGCAATCGGATTGATCGTACTGGCTTTTACCGTTACTGTATCGTACGGAATGACAGCATAATTGTAAGGCCAGACAGGAAGCATTCCATCGATGTTCAGGAAGAAATTAGCTGTAGCACGGTTATTGTTAATTTCCTCGTATTCCTCCGCGTAAACATTTGGAATATCTGCTGTAATGGTGAAGCTGTTTACTCCGGCGCTGATTGCAGCCTGAAGCGGGAATTTTTTTGTAATGGTCGTATCATAGTTTAAGTGTGAAATAAACAATGATTTGACAGAATCCACGTTGCTTCCCGGAAAATCGCGTCTGATTTCAACATAAACCGGCGTTTTAATCGAAGTTCCGAGGTTTCGGACCGTAAATGTCAGTTCAATGCTGTCTACTGCTAAATTGACATTGTTCGGAGTTAATTTAATTCCTGAAACGGGAATGTCAATTTCAGGCTTTTTGCTTCCGTTTACTTTGATCATCGGATCGCCATGCAGTGTCATTTGCGTACATGTGGATTCGTAGTAAACACTTCCGATTGCTAAGTTGCTGTAAATCTGCTGCAAGTGATAGATCGTGTTTTTGATCTGATCACCAAAGGTGTGACGGTAATTTTTGTAGGAAAATTCCCTGTAAAGTTCGGTTGAATAAATCGCAAGAGGGGAGTCGTACCCGACTGAAATAGTTGATAGAAATGCAATGGCTCCCTCATTGGGAATATTCACGAAGTTTTCAGAAGTAGAAGTACCTGTTTTAAAAATGTTCCCGTTGTAACAGGAGTTTCCAATGATGATCGGATACTTTCCGGAGTTGTTCCAGTTGCTGGGATCGTCAATGTTGATCTCAAAACCATTATTTGAAGCAGCTGCATGCCCGAAAAAATTCATGATCGAAACCCCGTCTTCAATTTTTTGAGTAACACTGTTAACAACATTCGGGTCGAGCGGATTACTGGAAGTTTTAAAGTAATTGGTAACCTTTCCCGCAAAAATGGTGTCTTCAGCAATGATTTTCATCCCGTTCATGAAGCTTTGAAATAAGCCCTGTTGCAAAGCATCGGAACCTCCTACGAAATGCAGAATCTGTTTCTGCCAATTCATGGTTTCGGCAAAATTCAACCCCAGATTACTTTGAAGAGCTTCATACTGGATGATCTTTGAAAGATAGTTCTCCAACTCCAGATTGGTCATAACAGAAATACGGCCTGTCGGGACAAGTGGTGTCCATTTGAATTGAGGAATTAAACCCGCAGTAATTGCGATATCACTTGCCGGAAGTCCAAGAGGAGGTACGAGGCAATGAACATAGTTCGGTGGACTGCTTCTTGTTTCTGCAACGGCAACTCCTTTACCAATTAAGAACAATCCTTCGGGTTTTTGAGCGCTGTTTCCGTAAATGAAATTGACAAATCTGCGAATGGAAACAGGGTGTTTAATAACTCCGCCCCCGAATTGCAGGTATAATTCTTCAATATTCGCTTTAATAACATGGTGTGCTCCACCGGCAAGAGAAGTCCGGTAATTAACGTAAGAATCAGTTCCGCTTGCAAGTACAGGATGGTACACGAAAATCAATGCAGAATCAAGGTTCATGGCGCTGAAATCTGTGAATGTTCCTGATCCGTTTACAGCTTGCATCGAATGGATGCTCAGTGCTGCGTTCATGTCAACCACCAACACTTCGGTTTCGCTTTTGGTGGGATGGTTTGGAACAATGAATTGAAGTAACCCTCCGCCAACAGTGGGTATTTCAAATCGCGGAACCGAGCCGAAGCTTAAAACCAAAGGTGCGGCTCCTGCATAATTTGCAAGATCTACACGACTTTTAAGCGTTCCGTTCTGTACAAAAAAACGATCAAATCCCTGACCGCCGCTACTTGGGATTCTGGGATAGGAAAGAGCTGCATAGGTAAATATCTGCCGGTCAACAGAAACATTCAGATCTGCAATAATTTCATGATGAATATTCGTTGTTCCGTTCGTCAGGTCAGAAGCAGCAAAAACAGAGTTTGTTTTAACCTGGTAATATCCTACGAAACTGGTGTCTTTGATTAATAAGTTTCCTGTTCCGAAAGAGAGTTTGACGTGATGATTGTGTCCCAGCGGATTATTGAAGCTTCCGTACGAATTGGAGGAAACACGGCATTCTATTTTTACCGGAAGTGCGCCAGCTCCGGTAAAAACAGCCGGAGTTGGTATGGGAATATCAGCGGAAACATCGGTTGAAACCGTACTGAGTTCTGTGTATCCGTAACCTTCTCCCCGGGAATAAATAGAGCCGGATGCCTGACCTTCAACAAGTCCTTCGCAATAAGAATTGGAAAAGTTTGTCCGGTATTCGGATCTGACGAAAGCACTTGGTGAATAATTGGAATAGTTTTGATCTGGTTGTAATGTGAAACGAAGACCATTCCCGGCATTTTTCCAGGAAAAAAAATACGTAAGGGTATCGCTGACCAAACTGAATCCGGGATTCCCCATCACTGCAGGATCAGGATACATGACTGAATCGAGCCAGCCGTCGTTACGATAGGCATAAAACAAGAAGTAATCTCCCGGATCAAAGGAATTGTCACCTCCGTCAATCATATAAACAGGAACTTCTTTGTCTTTTCCGAAAACTTGAAAACTTGCCGGATTTACTCCTGAAACAGGAATGCTATTGGCATTTAATGTGGCATAATCAACTTTGTAGAGCCCGTTTTGAGTGATTTTGAAACTGTAATACTTTTGAGAAAAATCAATCCACTCATTTCCATATGGCTGACTCCATGCAAAAACGAAAGGTAGAAGCGTAAGTAGTATTAAGTAGAGTTTTTTCATAGGCTCTTCTTATTCATCTGTTTTTACAGCAGCGTTTTTAGGTTTATTCAATGCCAAACGCAAGGAGATAACATGTGAATACAGTGCCGTTGAAGCATCACCGATATCTGTAAAAGCATAATCTAAATATACGGCTTTAATATGTAATCCGATTCCAATATTTGGTTGGATGGTTAACTTCTTTGAGTCATCGAAATTTTTGATATACTGCATGTTGGAAATTCCACCTCTCAAAGTTACCAGGTCTTTGAAGCCGAATGCGATTCCGAAGTGCGGATCGAAACTGACGACATTGGTTTTCAAAATCGTATTTCGTTTACCATCCGTTGTAATGTCCAAATCCACTTCTCCCGAGACATAAATTCCTTTCTTTCCGAGTGGCTGCTTGTAGTAAGTTCCTAAAATAATTCTGGGAAGTGTTAATTCCAGTCCGTTTCGGGGAATTTCGTTTCCGGTAAGTGTAAAGACTTGTTTCGTCTGATCATCAAGGGTGAAAATCCAGGCATTAAAAGTCGAAGTGATATCACGGATTACAGCTCCGAATTTCAACCGATCACTTTTTTCATAGGTCAATCCGGCATCCAAACCGAAGCCCCAGGATTTTGCAAAATTTCCGACTTTCCGGTAGATGACTTTGAAATTTCCTCCCAAGGAAAGTCCCGGAATTTTTGTTTTACGGGCATAGGAAAATAAAAAGGCGTAATCTGCTGCTGTAAAAGTGGTGATCTTATCGTAATCTATTTTTCCTTCGTTGTCGATCAGCTGCGTGGTGTTTGGAATGTCATCTACTGCAAAACGGATCACAGAAAGTCCTACGGCGCTTTTTTCATCTATCTGATGTGCTAGTCCTAAATAATCATATTTGGCAATTCCCGCAAAATATTCCGAGTGCATCAAGCCGATATCCAGCCATTTGTTGGTTCTTGTCAATCCTGCAGGATTCCAGTATCCGCTATTTACACCGCTTGTCTGAGCAACAACCGCATTGGAAAGTCCAAGTGCTTCGGCGCCAATACCGATCGCTAAAAATTCATTGGAATATTTCGGAGCCAGAGAACCTTGTCCAAACGAAAAGAAGGTGCAACAAAAGATGCAAACAATTAGGTAAAATCTCATAGTATTTAAGTTCCTCACGAATGCTATTAACTGCATCTTTTATAAAAAATTGTGCAATTGGTTGTAATATTGATCAAATCGAAGCGTAAATTTACACCTTTTCGAAAGATTTAAACTAACAAAATATTCATTACCCCGATGAAAATGTTCAATATCCCTAATTTATTTACTGCTAGTAACATGCTCTGTGGAATTTTTGCCATCATTTTAGCATTTGCAGGTAGAATTGATATCGCACCTTATTTCATTTTCCTGGCAGCAGTACTGGACTTTTTCGACGGGTTTTTAGCACGACTTTTAAAACAACAAGGAGAACTGGGAAAACAACTGGATTCTTTGGCGGATATGATTTCGTTTGGATTGGCGCCGGGGATTATTATGTTTGTTCTGATATTAATTCAACAAAAAAACATTGACATTGCTCAATCAACTGCAATGTTAAATCTGTTCATGAATGTTGAGCTTTATAATTTGGTTAATGCGGATTTAAGCAATAAACTCCCCTTTGTGGCACTTATCATTCCGTTCTTTTCCATGTTCCGCCTGGCAAAATTCAACATTGATACGCGTCAATCCGAATCATTCATTGGGTTGCCAACTCCGGCAAATACCATCTTTTTCATGGCGTTTCCGTTGTTGTTATCAAAATACGGAGGAACAACGGGTTGGGAGCATGATCTGATTATGTGGTTGATTCAACCGGTGGTTTTGATTCCGATTGTGGTCGTTATGTCGCTTTTATTGGTGGCTGAATTGCCGCTTTTTGCTTTGAAATTCAAGTCTTTCAAATGGAAAGGGAATGAAATCAGATACATTTTCTTAATAAGTTGTGGAATACTTATTTCAACTTTATTGATTTGGTCCATTCCAATTATTGTACTTTTGTACCTGTTATTATCATTTATTCAACACATTCTTCGAAAAAATCGAACGCATGAAATTCAAAGCTGAAATCGATGTGATGCCATTAGAGGCATTGTTAGACCCACAAGGGAAAGCAGTTACTAACAGTATGCCGACAATTGGCTTGCCTGAAATTACAGGTGTGCGGGTTGGAAGACACGTACGACTTTTCGTGGATGCACCTTCAAAAGAAGCAGCAACTGAGAAAGTAGAATTGGCTTGTAAGAAATTACTTGCAAACCAAATCATGGAAAGCTATTCTTATACTGTAGAGGAGGCGTAAGCCATGAACCGGTATTCAGGTCGAAATCACATTGGTTATCAGGAAAGTGCTCTTGGTAACCATGTTTTTTTTGGAATAGATCCAACAACAAACAAACCGTTTGAAATGGCTTTTCACCAGGCAACTGCCGAAGAGGTAGATGACGCGCTGGAAAAAGCAAAAAATGCATTTGAGACCTACCGCCGGATTTCAATAGAGAAACGTGTTCTCTTTCTCAAAGAGATTGCAAACAAACTTCGCCAGAATAAAGAAGAACTGATTCATTGGTTT
>NZ_JASLCN010000221.1 GCF_030151805.1 Fluviicola sp. | reverse complement strand
CTGAAAAGTAGCTCCACCAACACGGCGAGAACGAACCTCCACAGAAGGAGTTACGTTTTCCAATGCTTTTTTGAACACTTCCAATCCTTCTTGATCTTCTAATTTCTTGTCTACGATTTCCAATGCATCGTAGAAAATTTTAAATGCCAAATTCTTTTTACCAGAATACATTAAGTTGTTAACGAATTTCGTTACTACAACGTCATTAAACTTTGGATCCGGGAGTATGGCAATTTTTTTCGCTTTTCTTCTTCTCATCTCTTAAAAGTTTAATTATTTCTTAGCTTTTGGACGTTTTGTTCCGTACTTAGAACGACGTTGTGAACGGCCTTCAACACCAGCTGTATCTTCCGCACCACGAACGATGTGGTAACGAACCCCCGGTAAATCTTTAACCCTTCCACCACGCACAAGAACCAAAGAGTGTTCTTGCAAGTTGTGACCTTCACCACCGATATAAGCATTCACTTCTTTACCGTTGGTAAGACGAACACGCGCTACTTTTCTCATAGCTGAGTTCGGCTTCTTAGGCGTAGTGGTGTACACACGTACACATACTCCTTTGCGCTGCGGACAAGAATCCAAAGCCGCTGACTTTGACTTCTTTACTACCGCAGTCCTTCCCTTTCGCACTAACTGTTGTATAGTTGGCATACAGTACTCAAATTTTGATAATTAATAAATATAAGTTTCCCCAAAGAACACACTTTGAGGGGTGCAAAGATAGATAGAAAAACTTACAAAGCAAGTGCTTTACAAAAAAAGTGCTGTTTTTGAACAAATTAGTGTTGATGAAATTAGAGAATTGTTAAACTGAATTTAACCCTTCATGATCCTCAAAAAAATCCTGTCAAAAAAGAATCGAAAAGAAAATTGCGTCTCATTTTTTGTATTTATGGATCAATTGTTCCAGTTCTTTTGTTTTCAAAACCATCAATAACCCTAAAACAACTTTTGAAAAAACAAGCACACAAGCAGGAAAATTAGATTGCCTGTTAAAAACCGTTCCTAAAAACTCAGGAATACCTTCACTCAACGTATAGATTCCAATAATCACAATGGCTAATCCGACGGCATTGGAGAAGGTTACTTGCTGGAATTCCTTTTCTTCAATACTTCTTTCCAGCTTGAATACCTGTATGATTTTTTCCGTTCTGAACAAACACAGAAAGGTAATTGCCCCATGAATCAAAACGGACACCAATACTTCCGGAGACTTCAATAAATTCAAGCTTGCAAACCCTGCCAGGAGTAATGCCGTAATCTGAACAAAACTGACAGCAAAGTAAACTCCGATGATTTTAATGATGATGGACCAAAGTGTGATTAGTTTCATGATTCATGGAAATGTTAAAAGTATGGAAGCAAAAATAAGATTATCTCTTAAATCCTCTGTCAGTTAACAGATAAACACGAGGTGTTGCGAAAAATGATCACACGTCGTACAAAACAAAAAAGCAGCACCTTGATGCTGCCTTTTAATATCGTGGTCTATTTCCTGTTTAATTCCGTCGGATTCTTTTAATGGTTACCTGATCCGCAGTCGTTGTAATCTTCATCAAATACATCCCGGAATTCAATCCCGACAAATCAAATTCGGTTAAAGTAAGACCTGAAGGTTTGGAAAGACAAAGCCTTCCATAAGAATCAAAAATTTCAATGTTCGAAACGGGCACATCCGATAATACATTCAGATTACCGGAAGTCGGATTCGGATAAACCTTTACATTCTCATCCTGCAACTGATCCAGGCCAAGATAATATTCACAGGCTCCGCCGCTTGGATTGTAATACAAACTGTCGTCCTGGAAACATAAAATACTTACCTGATCCAAATCCAAAAGCCCCGGATCATCACATCGTCGTGAAAAAGGGAACAAATAACAGCCGGTAGCACCAAAACGGGAATTAATACTGCCAATCAATTCCGAAGGGGAATCGGAAGTCGCAGATACAGTAAGTTCTATTGCATTTTGTCCGTTCAGCGAGACCGGACCGACAGATTCAACCACACAGCTCGAAGTATCATTACAGCCAAAGTAAGGTTCCTTTGTCTGAAGCACCCATTGATCATTTACCTGAGCAGAAAAATCATACAGCACAAAAAACTGACCTGCATCATGATCCCAATAGAACACTGTATCATTGGAAGTATAAATAGCTCCTGTCGGCAAGGATGATATTGATTCAAAAGAAGACCCGTCAGATCCTGAAATAAAACTATGTCTTACTCCTTTGATTATTGTACACGTAATCCCAAGGACTGTCGTATCACCGGCCTCCCAAAGTTTCGTATATCCTGTTTCACCGACATTATAAAAATAGTAATGCCAAACAGCATTTCCTTTTGTCCAAATGGATTGAGAAAAAGTTGAAGAGCTAACGCAGATAAATAGAAATAGTAAGATTCTTTTCATAAGTTAAGTAGTTAATATACATACTTATAACGCTAAAAATCCGAAATGGTTGTATTCAGACCCGGTAACAAACCGCATTGATATTCATTCCGGCTCCAACCGAAGCGAACAAAACAATGTCTCCTTCTGAAATTTTGTATCCGTTCATTTCTTCCCGTTTCACCATGCTCAAAAGCGTAGGAATCGTGGCAACGGAGCTGTTTCCAAGTTTATGAATGTTCATCGGCATCAAATGCTCCGGCATTTCGGAAACCTCGTATAACTTGAACAATTCGCGAAC
>NZ_JASLCN010000210.1 GCF_030151805.1 Fluviicola sp. | reverse complement strand
TGATTAAATCATATCAAACTGGATTTACACATAGAGCTGATGATTGGGAGTTATTTTATTCAATCATAGATTTGGAATATGAAACTGCCCGCAAAATAGAGACTCACATCAAAAAGATGAAATCCAGAAAATATCTTGAAAACCTTAAATTATATCCGGAAATAATGGACAAACTCATCACAAAATATCGTGCGGGTTCATCCCGATAGCTATCGGGACCTACTTCGAGTACTTCCGATAGCTATCGGAAGAGCGCTTCCAGCTCATGAGATTAAGCCTTGATTTTCTTCGGAAAGTTGAGGCTTTTTTGGTTTTACAATCCTGGGATTTTTCGTTATATTCAATCATGGCTACTGTTTACATTATCTATTCTTCAAGTATTGACCAATATTACATTGGGAGTTGCAAAGACATTGAAATTCGATTACAAGAACATCTGATTAAATCATATCAAACTGGATTTACACATAGAGCTGATGATTGGGAGTTATTTTACTCGTTTGAAAATCCCGAATATTATGCAACAGGAAGTTGAATAAATAATACTCTCCGACACATTGAACCTTTTCAACTAAGAATAGTGAGCTTGTCGAAGTATGAACCTTTCCAAATGTTTCTATATTTGCCTCCTCGAAAAAACAATAGTATGAAAGCATATGTATTCCCCGGACAAGGTGCTCAATTCTCAGGAATGGGAAAAGACCTGTACGACTCCTCTGATCTGGCAAAACAACTTTTTGCTCAGGCAAATGAAATTTTGAGTTTTGATATTCAAAAAATCATGTTTGAAGGATCTGATGAAGAACTGAAGCAAACAAAAGTGACACAACCTGCCATTTTCCTGCATTCAACGATTCTTGCTGCGTGTTTAGGCGACAGTTTCAAGCCGGACATGGTTGCCGGGCATTCTTTGGGAGAAATCTCTTCGTTGGTAGCAAACAAAACACTTTCATTCGAAGATGGTTTGCGCTTGGTTTCAAAACGCGCTTTGGCCATGCAGGCTGCATGCGAAGCTGTTCCTTCCACAATGGCTGCCATTCTTGGTTTGGAAGACGAAGTGGTCGAAAATGTGTGTAAATCAATCGACGGAATCGTTGTAGCGGCAAACTACAACTGTCCGGGACAATTGGTGATCTCAGGAACAATTCCAGCCGTGGAAGAAGCTTGTGCGAAATTGACGGAAGCAGGTGCAAAACGCGCCATGATTCTCCAGGTTGGCGGAGCGTTCCATTCTCCGTTGATGGAACCTGCAAGAGAAGAATTAGCAAAAGCAATCGAATCGACAACATTCAACACCCCGATTTGTCCGGTTTATCAGAACACAACAGCTTCAGCTGTTACAAATCCGGATGAGATTAAGAAAAACCTGATCGATCAGTTAACCGCTCCGGTCCGCTGGACACAAACCATGCAGCAAATGATTGCTGACGGTGCTACGGAAGTAATCGAAGTTGGTCCGGGAAAAGTACTTCAGGGGCTTTTCAAAAAAGTGGACCGCGCATTTCCGGTTTCAAGTGCAGAAATTTAATCATTGATGGGGAAGCGATGCATCGCTTCCCCTACTTGATATCTATCAAAAAAGCCGGGGTGAAAATTTCACCCCGGCTTTTTTGTTTATTAACTACCGTATTTCTTAATTTCTGTACAAGGTACTTTTTACAGCCTTCACCAATTTCTCAACATTCGGCAATGCCGCGTCGATCAATGTAGGAGAAAATGCAAATGGCGTATCCGTTTGCGTTACACGCATCACAGGAGCATCCAGGTAATCGAATGCGTAACGCTGCAAATGGTAAGCAATCTCAGAAGAAATAGATGCCAAAGGCCATGATTCTTCCAATACCACACAACGGTTTGTTTTCTTGATTGATTCAACGATCAACGGGTAATCAATCGGACGGATTGTTCTCAAGTCGATGATTTCAATTGAAATCCCTTCTTTTTCCAACACTTCCGCAGCCTCATGAGCTACTTTGATGATCTTACCGAAAGAAACAACTGTTACGTCCGTTCCTTTACGCTTGATATCTCCCACTCCGATCGGAATGATGTATTCCCCTTCCGGAATTTCACCTTTATCTCCGTACATTTTCTCTGATTCCAGGAAAACAACCGGGTCGTTGTCGCGAATCGCCGCTTTCAACAAGCCTTTTGCATCATATGGTGTTGAAGGAGTAATGACTTTCAATCCCGGAACATGCGAATAAAATGCTTCAAAACTTTGAGAGTGCGTTGCCGCCAACTGACCTGCAGTTCCGTTTCCTCCACGGAAAACGATCGGACAACCGTATTGCCCACCGGACATTTGCAACATTTTTGCAGCAGAGTTGATAATCTGATCCGCAGCCAAAATTGCAAAGTTCCATGTCATGAACTCAACAATCGGGCGAAGACCATTCATCGATGCTCCAACAGCAATACCAGCAAATCCTAACTCTGCGATCGGGGTGTCAATCACACGTTTTGGACCAAATTCATCCAACATTCCCTGAGACACTTTATAAGCCCCATTGTATTCAGCAACTTCTTCTCCCATCAAAAAAACACCTTGATCACGGCGCATTTCTTCTGACATAGCTTCACGAAGGGCTTCTCTAAATTGAACAGTCTTCATTCTTTTTATTTTTTATTTCGCTTAAAAGCAGCACCAAAATTAATCAAAATTCGTTTCTGGCGCATTAAAACAGGGAGTAAGAACACACATTTTCAAGAAATAGTGAACAAATTGTTTAAAACCACTTCATATTATGTATGCATAACATTTTATTTCCTAGCATGATTTGATTATTTTTGTTTCCGAAAGGATGTTTAACAAGCAAATACTGTACTTGTAAAAATTTACACGCGCGCAGTCTTACGTTTAAATAAAAAAGATATGAAAATTCTTGTATGTATCAGTAAATCTCCGGATACTACATCTAAAATTGCCTTCACAGACGGGAATAAGCAATTTGATGAAAATGGGGTTCAATACATTGTCAACCCGTACGATGAGTGGTATGCACTTGTTCGCGGATTGGAATTGAAAGAAACTCTGGGTGGTAATTTGACGATCATCACTGTTGGAAATGCAGCTGACGAAGCCATTATCAGAAAAGCATTGGCAATTGGCGCCGACGATGCGGTGCGCATTGATGCTGACCCGAAAGATGCTTATTTCACAGCTGTTCAAATCGCTGAATACGCAAAAACAAATGGTTTTGATTTAATCCTGACTGGTAAAGAAACGATTAATTACAATGGTTCCCAGGTAGCAGGAATGATCGCTGAAGCAATGGATCTTCCGTTTGTTTCTTTGGCAACGAAACTGGA
>NZ_JASLCN010000463.1 GCF_030151805.1 Fluviicola sp. | reverse complement strand
GTCCTTAATCAACAATCCTTTCCAAACTCCCTCAATTTGAGCGCTCAAAAAAAATGTAACGAAAAGTGAAAAAATCGCTAATTGATATTTCATGTCTACTTATTCGTTAATTTTAAAAAAAAGTTGCTTTTCATTTGAAAAAAGCACCGTTAAATTGATGCTATGAAAACATTGTTATCCATTTCATTACTCCTGATTGCGTTTGTGAGTACAAGCCAAACGATCTATGACTTTAAAGTTACTGATATTGACGGAAACGAGTTCAACCTGGCATCGTTAAAAGGCAAGAAAGTCATGATTGTCAATACCGCTTCCAAATGCGGTTTCACTCCTCAGTACGAAGAACTTGAAAAGCTTTACAAAACCTACAAAGACAGCAATTTCGTTATCATCGGTTTTCCGTCCAATGACTTCATGTCCCAGGAACCCGGGAGCAACGAAGAAATCAAGGCGTTTTGTTCCAAAAATTATGGTGTAAGCTTTCCCATGATGAGCAAAATCGAAGTCAAAGGAAAAGACAAACATCCTTTATATCAGTTCCTGACTGAAAAATCAAAAAACGGTTACTCCGACAATTCCGTGAAATGGAATTTTCAGAAATACCTGATCAATGAAGAAGGCAAATTGGTAAAAGTCATCGCCCCTTCAACGAAACCACTCTCGGAAGAGATTGTGGGCTGGATCGTAAACAAATAACATACATACGAATGAAAATTAGAAACCTCGCTACCTTAGCATTTGTTGGCGCCACCTTTTTCAGCAGCGTACTAGCGCAAGATGAGAAAATTACTACATCAAAAGAATTCCAATACGAATGCGGAACTCCGTATCCGGTCGTAGATGCTGCTATTAAAAGCTACGCATCCAAAGATGGAAATGTTGTTTCCTTTAAAATGACCAAAGGGAAAGTGACCTTACAAAAATTCTCAGGTGCGAAAATTGCCCAGGAATCCATTGAAGTGTATGATGATTTCCCGAAAGGAACGGTTTACGAAGATGACCTGGAAACAGAAAACTTCGTTTACTTGTTGTTCTCTGTTTGGGACAAAGCAAATAAAACAGAGCAGCTTTATGTAAGAGCCATTAACCTGGATTCCGGGAAGTTTGAAAACGAAGGAGAACGCGTCATTGCAGTGGAAGGTAAAGTAACCGGTGGTGACGGAAACAAATTCAAACTGGCTACTTCTTTCGACAATTCCAAGTTATTGATCTATTTCCGCAAGAAGCCGGAATCCCGTAACGATAAAATCAACAAAGATGTAATCGGTCTGTACGTATTCAACACAGATTTGAAGCAGGTTTGGGGGAAAGACGTTGAGATGCCCTATACGGAAGCTCGTATGAATAACATCGATTACACAGTGGATTCAGACGGGAACGTTTTCGTTTTGACAGAAGTCATGAAAGACGGGGAAACCAGAAGATACGATCGCGATGACAATCCGAATTTTGACTATCAGTTAGTTTCTGTTTCTGAATCAGGTGTAGATGTAGACGCTTCCAACATTGATGTTCAAGGAAAATATGTAACGCAGGTAAATTTCTTTGAAGGAAAAAACAACGCGCTTTTATTGGCAGGTTTCTACGGAAACAAAAGAGGAGTTCAGGTAGATGGTCTTTTTTACTGTGCTATCGACAAATCTGGCGACCAGGCTGATTTCAGGTCTTTCGAGATCCCGACGCAATTGATCAAGCAGTTCATGTCTCAGAGAAGTCAGGACAAAATGGACAAAAAAGAGGAAAAAGGAAAAGATATCGGGATCACAAACATGGTTTTGCGTGAGTTGCACATTGCGGATGACGGAAGCATTTTGTTTGCGAGTGAAAAATATTACGTAGTCAGTCATTATAACTCTAAAACGGGGCAGTATACCTATACACATTACTACGAAGAAATGCTTGCCGGAAAAATCAACAAAAACGGTGAGTTGGTTTACATGAAGAAACTTCCGAAGAAACAAGTCAGCCCGACAACTTACAGTTCCTGGTACCGTGGCGGATTAGGCTACCGTTTGATCGTTTCGAAAAACAACTATTACTTCATGTTCCTTGACAATATCAAAAACCTCGAATTGGCAGAAAACAAGGTTCCTGAAAGACACGTTGACGGTAAAGGCGGATTCCTGACTGCGTACCAAATTAACAAAGAGACCGGAGAGGTTCGCAAGTTGTCGATTTTAGACACCCGGGATGCGCAGGGTTACGATTTGTTCCAGTTCAACACAGAACGTATCGTTGCACTCGATGATGACGAATTTGCATTGGAATGCTACATCAAAAGTAAGCAGGACATTATGATCAGAATTAAAGTTCTTGAGTAAGAAAAAAAGCTCCGATTTGATCGGAGCTTTTTTGTTTTTAATTCGTTAATATTTTGTTGATAAATACTAGCGTTTTAACCCTTTTTGGCTCAAAAAACGGGTTGAATTTCGTATATTTGTTCTGCACTGAAAAAGTGCATTTTTTAAGCAACTTATTTTATGAGCGAAGAAAAAAAGAATCAGGATTATTCCGCGGATAATATACAGGTATTAGAAGGTTTAGAAGCAGTACGTAAACGTCCGGCGATGTACATCGGGGATGTTGGCGTGAAAGGTCTTCACCACCTTGTTTACGAGGTTGTTGATAACTCCATCGATGAGGCTTTGGCTGGTCATTGTGACACGATCGGTGTGTGGATCAACGAAGACAATTCAATTACCGTCAAAGATAACGGTCGCGGAATTCCAACGGGAATCAACAAAAAAGAAGGAAAATCAGCACTTGAGATCGTCATGACGGTTCTTCATGCCGGTGGTAAGTTTGATAAAGATACTTACAAAGTTTCCGGTGGTCTTCACGGTGTTGGGGTTTCGTGTGTGAACGCATTGTCTACTCACTTGCATGCAGTTGTTCACCGCGACGGAAAGATCTTTGAACAGGAATACAACATCGGGAAACCATTGTATGATGTTCGTGAAGTTGGAAATTCTGATGCCCACGGAACGGAAGTTACTTTCAAACCGGACGGAACCATTTTTGAATTTACAGAATACAATTACGATACGCTTTGTGCGAGAATGCGTGAGCTGGCTTTCCTGAACAAAGGAATTACCATCACAATCACCGATTTACGCGAGGTTGACGAAAACGGAAAAGCAACTTCCAACATCTTTCATTCGGAAGGAGGTTTGCGTGAATTTGCGCAGTACCTGGATCGCAACCGCGAACCATTGATCACTGACGTGATTTACTTTGAAGGAGAACGTGAAGGAATTCCGGTTGAAGTTGCTTTGACTTACAACACTTCTTACACGGAAAATATTCAGGCATACGTCAACAACATCAACACGCATGAAGGAGGAACTCACTTATCCGGTTTCCGTCGTGGTTTGACAAATACGCTTAAAAAGTATGCTACTGACAGTGGAATGCTGGCAAGAGAGAAAATCGAAATTGATGGTGATGACTTCCGTGAAGGTTTGACTGCAGTTGTTTCTGTAAAAGTTCAGGAACCTCAGTTCGAAGGACAAACAAAAACGAAATTGGGTAACCGTGAAGTTACAGCTCCTGTTTCCCAGGCGGTTTCAGAAATGTTATCCATTTACCTGGAGGAGCATCCGGCAGAAGCAAAGATCATTGTTGATAAAGTGATTCTTGCAGCAAGAGCACGTCACGCAGCTCGTAAGGCACGTGAAATGGTTCAACGTAAGAACGTGATGTCAGGCTCAGGTTTACCGGGGAAATTGGCGGATTGTTCTGAAAAAGATCCTGCAATTTGTGAGATTTACCTTGTCGAGGGAGATTCGGCGGGTGGAACTGCAAAACAAGGTCGCGACCGATTA
>NZ_JASLCN010000460.1 GCF_030151805.1 Fluviicola sp. | reverse complement strand
AAACCAACTCCGTCCATCATCGTATCACAAGCATCAATACAAGCAGTACAATTCACGCATTCGAGCTGCGTTCCATTCCGGATATCAATACCCGTTGGACATACATGAACGCACTGATGGCAATCAATACAATCTCCTTTCCCGGTTTCCGGACGGTTTTCATTCTTCTTAAACTTCGCCCGTTGTTCGCCACGCACATGATCGTATGCCACAACCATGGAGTTTTTGTCGAGTAAAACACCTTGTAATCTTCCATAAGGACAAATCGTTGTGCAAACCTGTTCTCTTAAATAGGAAAACACGAAATAGAACAGGGTCGTGAAAACGATGATTGCACTAAACCCGCCGATATGCTGACTCAATGGTTCTGTTTGGATGCGGAGCAATTCTTTGGATCCGATGATGTAAGCTAAAAACACATTGGCGATCACAAAGGAAATCAGCCAGAAAACTCCGTGTTTCAAAATGCGTTTTCCCCATTTTTTTGCATTCCAGGGTGCTTTGTCCAAAGCTTTCTGATGGTTCCAGTCTCCGTCAATCCAATATTCAACCTGCCGGAAAACGAATTCCATGAAAATGGTTTGGGGGCAAATCCATCCGCAGAAAATCCGGCCGTAGATAATGGTGAAGAGAATGACGAAAACAATTCCGATGACCAGTAAAATGGCGAAGATGTAAAAATCCTGCGGCCAGAAGGTAGCTCCGAAGATGCTGAACTTGCGTTCCAGAATGTTGAATTCGAGCAACTGGCTGCCATTTACCTGAATCCACGGTGCGGCAAGCAAAAAGATCAGCAGGGAATAACTAACCAGCTTGCGCCTGTTGGTCAAACGTCCACTTGGTTTTTTCGGGTAAACCCAAACGCGCTTTCCTTGCTCGTTAACTGTTGCGATATGATCTCTGAAATCTTCCATAATTGAAAAAAGTCTGCCCGCGAGGACAGACTTCGATATTATTTTTTTGGATATTCTGTTCCTTGCGGCTCTTTACCCGGGATGTATTTTAAACTTAACACATAAGATGCGACGTCCTGAAGCTGAATCGGGTTCAATTTGGAAGCGTGTTCCGGCATTCCGTTAGAAGTTCCGTTCTTGATCGTTCCGAAGACATCTTTGATATCGTTTCCGTAGAGCCAATAATTGTCCGTCAGGTTCGGGCCGATATCTCCGCTTCCGTCTTTATGACATGTGGCACAATTGGCCTGAAACAATGATTTTCCCTTGTCAAGATCTGCCGGATCGGTTAACAAGGTTACATTGTTTTCATCCACATTCATGGCAGCTTCTTTCAGATATGCGTCGATTTCCTTTTGAGCCTGGGTCATGGAGTTGTTGTATTCCGTAAGCTGAGAAGGACCGTTGAAGACATGATAATACAAAATGTATCCTACAGCAAACAGAATCGTCAGATAGAATCCCCAAACCCACCAGGGCGGAAGGTTGTTGTCCAATTCCCGGATTCCGTCGTATTCGTGATCCATCAAAATACTTGCTTCTTCTTCGATCGGAACGGAATCAACCAGGATTTTAGATACTTTCCCGTGTTTTTCTTTCACTTTCTTTTCCTTCCGCTTGTAAACCATGTAATAGAAACTATTAAACAGATTTCGGAGGTAAATGACTACTAAAAGCAGTACGATATTGATGCAGATCAGAATATAGATGTCTACATTCTCCACCTTTAGCCAAGGCATTTCCAATTGCGTCGGATCAGTCATATCCGGTGTTGAAAGAGCCAACACATCATTCGGTATAAACAGTGTTCCCAACCCAACAATGATGAGTACCAGGTTGGTCAATCCTCCGGAATCTTTTTTATTTTCTTCTTCTTTCAGTTTTGCTTTGAATAAGTCGGATTTCACAAAGGTCAGAATAGAGCTACTCATGAGAATTATCGCAATCAGCAACACAACAATCAACCCGATCAATGCGTAAAAAATCGTCAGGTTGCTATGATAATCGGGAAGAAGCTCAACCGGATCTCCCGGATTTTCTTTTCCCGGTGCTGGTGGTGGTGGCGGAGTGTAACTGTCCACGTAATCCAAAATCTGATCTACTTCTTCCGGAGTAGCTTGTTGCGGGGACATATCTGTTTTGGAAAAATCCTGGATTGCCAAAGCCATTTTACTTTTCCCGCTAAGAATCAGTTTTTTAGAATCTTTTACCCATTCGTAAAGCAAAGCGCCTTCTCCGGCATCGTTCCATTTTGCTTTCACCCCTTTCAGCATCGGACCGGTGGAGTTTTTATCTACCGCATGACAGGTATTGCACTTGGCCTTGAATAACGCTTCTCCCTGACCAACAACCGGAAATCCTGCTAAAAGTCCGCATAGTAATGTGATCAAATTCTTTTTCATTGGATTTCATTTTGTAGTGTGACTTCGTCTTTTGCTAAAGGAATGTTACTCAATTCCTCGATCGTTGATTTTTTCATCCGCCAGATGCGAATCAGAACAATCAGGAAAAACAGCACGAAGATCAACAGGGAAAGGATTCCGTAGAACGCTGCTCCTTGCTCGCTTGCTAAATGATGTTTGATGAATCGTAACATAGAATGCTTATTTAGAAGGTTTTGCTTTAATATCAGTTCCGATGCGCTGCAGGTAAGCGATGAGTGCAATAATTTCTTTCTGTTGCAACTCTTTTACTTTTGTTTCCGGATTCATTCCGTTCAGCGCCATTTCCGGCATGTTTTTGACAATGTCTTCCGCAATGACGTGTGCTTGTTTGTTTAATTCTTCCATTGCGATGTCTTCATATCCGGGCTTGTAAGGAACTCCGAGTTTTCGCATCGCGCTGATCTTTTTCACGAGCAGGGAAGTATTCAGATTATCATCGCGAAGCCATGGATAAGCGGGCATGATAGAACCCTGAGACAATGCTTTCGGGTCGATCATGTGTTTGTAATGCCAGAGGTTTCCGCGCAAACCACCTTCCCGCGCCAAATCAGGTCCTGTGCGCTTGGATCCCCAAAGGAAGGGGTGATCGTAAACATGTTCTCCGGCTTTTGAATAATCACCGTAACGAGCCGTTTCAAAACGCATCGGGCGCACCATTTGAGAGTGACAGTTGTTGCATCCTTCCCGGATATATAAATCCCGTCCTTCCAGTTCCAAAGCGGTATAAGGTTTTACACTGCTGATTGTCGGAACGTTGGATTTCACGGCAATGGTCGGAATGATTTCTGCAATTCCACCGATTGCAACAACTACAATACTCAGGATCATAAAACGAACCGGTTTTCCTTCAATGCGTCTGTGCCAGTATTCGTTTTTCTCCTGGTGATTTCGTTCGTCCGTTACCTGAACCACTTCATTTGCCAGGAATGTTCCGGCTTTTACCGTTTTGAATACGTTGTAAACCAGCATCAATGCTCCGAAGATGTACAATGCGCCACCCAAAGAACGCAGGATGTAGTAAGGTTTCATGTCGATTACGATTTCCAGGAAATCCTTGTGAACCAAGGTTCCGTCCGGATTAAAGTATTGCCAGCTCAAACCTTGCATGAACCCCGCAATGTACATCGGCACCGCATACAAAATGATTCCCAGTGTTGCAATCCAGAAATGCTGATTCGCCAGTTTGACAGAGTATAATTTGGTTTGGAATAAACGCGGGATCAGCCAATAAATCAACCCGAAGGTCATCATGCCGTTCCATCCCAATCCACCTACGTGAACGTGGGCAATGGTCCAATCGGTAAAGTGAGAGATCATGTTGACGGATTTCAGGGAAAGCAGCGGTCCTTCAAAAGTTGCCATCCCGTAACAAGTCAGCGCTACGACCATGAATTTGAGCATTACATCATCGCGGACACGATCCCAGGCACCACGCAGGGTCAACAATCCGTTCAGCATTCCTCCCCAGGAAGGAGCAATCAGCATCACAGAGAAAACGACTCCTAAACTTTGAGCCCAGTCGGGAAGAGAAGTATAAAGTAAATGGTGCGGACCTGCCCAGATGTAAATGAAGATCAATGCCCAGAAGTGAATGATGGATAAACGGTAGGAATAAACCGGACGATTGGCTGCTTTTGGTACAAAGTAATACATCAATCCCAGGTAAGGGGTTGTGAGGAAGAAAGCCACGGCATTGTGCCCGTACCACCACTGAACCAGCGCATCCTGAACTCCTGCATACCAGGAATAACTTTTCAGGAAGGAAACCGGAAGTTCGAAGGAGTTGAAAATGTGCAGAATGGCAACCGTTACGAAAGTGGCAATGTAGAACCAGATCGCTACATACAGGTGTTTGACTTTTCTGTTGAGAATCGTTGCAAACATGTTCCAGCCGAAAACTACCCAGATAACTGCAATCAGGATGTCGATCCACCATTCCAGTTCGGCATATTCCTTACTGGATGTGATTCCGAAAGGCAATGTAAGAACAGCACAAACAATGATTAACTGCCAACCCCAGAAGTTGATGTAACTTAGACGGTCACTCCACATACGGGTTTTAAGCAAGCGCTGCAGGGAATAATAAACTCCCATGAAAATCCCGTTTCCTACAAAGGCAAAAATAACCGCATTGGTGTGCAGCGGCCGGATTCTCCCGAAGGAAATGTATCGGAAACCTAAGTACTCATTAAAAAATTCGGGAAATGCAAGCTCCAAAGCTGCAATTAATCCTACAAGCATGCCGATTACGGCCCAAAGAATTGTTGCGTAGGTAAAATACTTGACAATTTTATTGTCGTACTTCACTGTTAGTTGTTCCATCGTTTTCCGGATTATTGTGATTTGATTTTTTTTCGTCCTCGAAGAGAATTCTGACACTCGGGGAATAATCGTCATCATATTGCCCGCTCTTAGCTGCCCAAAGGAAAATTCCGAGGAAAAACACCGCTAAACAGAGACTCACAATCAGCATTATGTAGATCATTCCCATAGTGCAAAGAAATTAACAAGCCAGCGGAAAAAACATGATCTGGAGGAGTAAAAAACATGACAAATATCATGTTTTGAGATTGCGCTCTCTGACCCGGAAAAAGAATGGAGTGAATCCGTTTTTATCGTGGTGTCTCATTCGTAAATAGATCGGGTGGGGAGGAAGTTTCAGAGAATCCGTTTGAAATAAAACCACAAATACATCTGAGAATCAGGTTTACGACCGATATTCGCTGTGGAAACACTATTTTTGTGGTATGAAGACGACATTCAATATCCACCCGGGATTAGTGAAACGAATGGACGAATTGGGGTTTACATCTCCGACGCCGATTCAGCAGCATGCATGGAAACACTTGTTTGAAAAACACCAGGATTACGTTGGGCAGGCGCATACCGGTTCGGGAAAAACGATTGCTTACGGAGTTCCTTTGCTTCACCGCATTGATCCGAAAGACAAAGATGTACAGGCTTTGGTATTGGTTCCGACCCGTGAATTGATCATTCAGACATCCAGAACTTTGTTTAAGTTGTCGAAGCATTTGGATAAGTTTTTCATTGAATCCATTGGCGGTGGTGAGAGTATTGATGAGCAGAAAGCACGTCTGAAAAGACCTACGCAAGTGATTGTGGCAACTCCGGGAAGATTATTGGAATTGATTCGTTCCAAAGCGGTTTCGCTGCACCGGGTGAAAACCATCGTATTGGATGAAGCGGATGAATTGTATGCGAAGGGTTTTATGAAGGATATTGATAAAATCCTGGCGGAAACGAACGATTTTCATAAGAAATGGCTGTTTTCGGCTACGATTCACGGAGAATTGACCAAATGGATCAAAGCAACTTTACACCGGGATGCTCCTAAAACCATTGTTTCTACCAAGGAGGTTATGAATCCGCGCATTGAGCATCAATATGTGGAATGCCAGAAAGAAGATAAGCAGATGCTTTTGCTGGATTTTCTTCAAACAATGAAAAAAGCACGCGGGATTATCTTTTGCAGAATGCAGGGTGATGTGGAGTCTACAGCAAAGTTTCTTCGCGGACATGATCTGAAAGTCACGGAGATTTACGGCGAAATGTTTACCAAGGAACGCGAAAAAGCGATCCGGATGTTTAGCCAGGGTCACACACAATATTTAATTGCTACCGATATTGCAGCACGCGGAATGGATTTTGAAGATCTGGCTTTTGTGGTTCACTACCAGCTTCCGGATGATCCGGATTATTACACACACCGAAGCGGAAGAACGGCCCGTGCCGGAAAACGCGGCATTTCCCTGAGTTTGGTTGAACCGGTTGAACGCAAAAAACTGCGCTACATCCAGGATTTGTTGCATGTGGATTTTATTCAGTTGTAAATCCTGCGTTTTCTTCACTATTTAATTGTAAATAATTCGTAACAGGATTAATAATTAACTGTATCCATCGGTTTTCAAGTAAACCGGTGGATTTTTATTTAATGGCTAATCTTCTGGTTTCACTCTTTCAGAACATGTAGCATTCTGGATTCGGACCATTGAAGTTAAAATCACTTATACAGTATGTGCTAACACTTATACACGAAAGTACAAACCTTGTACAAACCGGGTTTCGTGTATTCTTTTCCGCACCTAATTTTAGTACCGGTTCCTCTTTAAACGAACAAATAACGTACAATCGGAATTATTCCCCGGAGAGAAAAAAGACGGGATGTGTTTTTGATGTGGAACCGGCGTAACCCGAAAAGCCAAAAGAGTAGGGCACACATTTATTTACATTTCAGAAAATGAAAAAAATTAAACTAGCGATTCTACTATTTTTAAGTAGTGTATCAATTCACGCCCAAAACTTTGATTATAGTTCGTCCGTGGGATGGACTACAACAGTCAACACTTTTAGTACCTTACCTTCCTGTGGTGTTGCTCCGGCATCGCTTGCCAGCGGTTTTGTTTCAATACACTCCGGAAGGGTGAATTTTAATCAAATTGGCGGAGCTCATGAAAACAGGATATCTATACCCTTGGGTAATATTTACGATGAGCAATTCAACATGGACTTTGACTTTAATGTTTCCGCAAATCCTCCGAGTAAAGGAATCGGAGCTTTCCTTGCTGCTTTAGGGTCTAGGGATCTGACTCCCGGACTGGCAGTTCCGATGACAGTTTGCAATGGACTTTCTATTATGGATGCTATCGGTATTTTGTGTACCAGCCCGTTATCCACTAGTTCGGGGAGTCCGAATATCAGAGCAATGGTTTATGATGACGGAGTATTGATTCCAAATACAGGAGTTTTTAATATAGCATACAATACAACCTATTATACACGTTTGCAGGTGTATGGAAATGGACGCGGTGAGTTGACTTTTTTCTCGAATATTGACAGAACGATGCGTGTGGGAGGATTTTGTTTTGAAGTGCCGAAAACAATAAGAGGACTTACGTTTTTGAATCATGGTACATCTGCAGGCGGGCATTCCATCCGTGAAACTTCCGGTTGGGTTGATAATACCAATATCTACAGAACAGGAAATGCTTGTTGCCAGATCAATATTCAGGGAAAGA
>NZ_JASLCN010000167.1 GCF_030151805.1 Fluviicola sp. | reverse complement strand
ATGGATCAGCAGAAAATTGTAACAACTCAAAGCCAAAAAGTCAGATGAAACGATTGATTGCTCTGGTGCTTCTGCTTTCTGTTTTCGAACTAAAAGCACAGAAAGAACCGCTTTTTATCGAAGAATTCGCATTGACGGATCAAATCATTACGGGGTCGATAGACGGTAAATATCCGATCACGATGTATTTGAAATTCGAGGAGTATTCTCCGGAGAATTGGCTGAGTTATTCGGTTTCGGGCTGGTATTACTACAACAATGTCAAAAAGAAAATTCCATTGGTCGGAGTGTATTCCGGTCATTTGGTACTTTACTCGTTTGCAGATCCGGTACGTGCTGACAGCGTAAGACAAATGACTTATTCTATTGAAAATCCGTGGGAAGCTACTGATGGTTTTTCTAATCGCATGGGATTTACAGAAAAATTTAATGTTGATTACAGTAATTATGCATACAAAGGAACCTGGGAAAACGGGCAAAAGCAGTTGAATGTGGAGTTCAATACCAACCGGATCGACCTGGACAGGAAACTTGAGTTTTTGGTAATTCCGACGGGAAAAGGGGAATCCAAACGGATTGATCTGAGTCAGTTTACTTCTGCCGGTTATGGACATTCTGTTTTTGCTTCGAAATACGATGTCAATGGTTCGAAAATCATATTGAAATGCGAAGCCACTTCGACCTCCAACCCGAATGGAATGTGTGGCGGGGGATTGGAAATCGGGTTTGTGCTGCTACATTTTGATAACACGGGAACGCTTTTGGATTACCGCGAAGAGCAGGTTGAAAGTTGTTTGGGGAATCTTTGGTCGGAAAGTACTGAAGTGCCCGGAACGAATGGGAAAAAGATGATTTATCAAGTAACTGATTCGGAAAATAAGGTTCGAACAGTGACTATTGACGGAACAAACTTTTCAATTTTGATAAAGTAACAAATGGACAAGGAGAAAAAACGGTTTTTTGCCTTTTTAGGAGGGATTTTACTGCTTGCACTGGCAGGAATGGCTTCGCTGGCTTCTAACTCAGAAGATGCAGTTGAAGAACCGGCTAAAAAAGATTCCGTTGGAAAGCGTAAAGAAATTGAAGTAGAAAAACAGGAAGTATTCGACAGCATTCGCAGCCGACGGATTCCCTATGCTTTGTTTCGCCCGAAATTGAAAACGAAAGATCCGGATTCGATTCGTTTGGTGATTTTCAGTCATGGTTACGGCGCAAATTATCCGCGCAATTACCTGAATTATTCGTATTTAACGAAGCGTTTGGCCAGGGAAGGATTCTGGGTTTTGAGTATTCAGCATGAATTGGAGGGAGATTCGCTGCTTCCGCAATCGGGAATCATGCAGGTAGTTCGTATGCCTTTCTGGACGAGAGGGGAAGCGAATATTTTGTTTGTATTGAATCACTTTAAACAACAAAATCCGCAGCTCCGCATTTTATCGGTCGATCTGATTGGCCATTCCAATGGCGGAGATATGAGTGTTCTGACTGCAAAGGATCATCCGGATTTGATCCGGAAAGTCATTACGTTGGATAATCTGAGAATGCCGCTCCCGACATGTTCCAATCCACAAATTGCGAGTTTGCGGTCCATGGATAAAACAGCAGATGAGGGCGTGCTTCCTCCGGTTGAATTATGTGATAGTTTTGGAATCCGGGTGATTCAACTCAAAAACATCACGCATAACCAGATGAATGACGAAGGAACCCGGAAACAGAAAAAACAGATCAATAACTACATTCAAAAAATCCTGGAGAATCGCCTCTGAAAACCAGTCATCTTCTTTTGTGGATAAGTGTGCACTTATCCACAATGTACCCTGGTAACTATCTGTAAGTTAGCTCCACAAATAGCGTTTTTAATCTCTCAGTAAGTAATTATAACGCTGAATCGTATTTTCCAATCCCAGGTAAAGTGCATCTGAAATCAATGCATGGCCGATAGAAACTTCAGCCAGTTGAGGAATGTTTTGTTTGAAATAACGCAGATTTTCCTGGTTCAGATCATGTCCGGCATTCAACTCCAAACCAAGCTCCAAAGCTCTGTTTGCTGCAATCACAAAAGGTTCGATTGCTTGTTCCTTGTTTTCGGAGAAACCTTCAGCATACGGCCCGGTGTATAACTCAATGCGGTCGGTTCCGGTTTTGATCGCGTATTCGATGTTTTGAAGATCAGTGTCAACAAAGATGGAGGTTCGTACTCCCAAAGCTTTAATTCTTCGGATAATATCCTGTAAAACTTCCAGATGCTCTTTCGTGTCCCAGCCCGCATTACTTGTCAGAACGTGTGGCGGATCGGGAACAAGTGTAGCCTGCGCCGGACGAATAGCTTCGATCATTTGCATAAAACGTTCATCAGGATAACCTTCAATGTTGAATTCAGTTGTTACGACTTTAGACAAATCAACCACGTCCTTTCCGGTAATGTGCCGCTCATCTGGTCTGGGATGAACAGTAATTCCTGCAGCACCAAAACGCTCGCAGTCAATAGCTACCTGAACCACATTCGGAGTATTGCCTCCACGTGCATTTCGAATCGTCGCAATTTTATTAATGTTCACACTTAACTTGGTCATAAAAATCTCCTTCTTTTCGTTTGAGCCACGAAGATACAGAGGATTTGTTTTTAAAGGATGTTAAAGTTTTTGAAAGTATGATTTCAAGTTTTAAGTGATTCGCAGCCTGTTTTTAAGACATAAAATCGTATCATTGAATAATGAAAGTGATTCATTTTTGCCTGATTTTGATAGGAAGTACTTTGTTGAACGGGTGCTTTATATTTGCTCCTTCCCCTGAAAAAACAAATCGCGAATCGTTGAAAAAAGCGCCTTATGATGCGATCATTGTTCCGGGAGTTCCCTTTGAGGGGAAACATTGGAGTGAAGCGATGCAGATGCGTGTTCAATGGGCTAATTATCTGTACAAGAAAGGAATTACGAAGAATATTATTTATTCAGGTTCGGCGGTTTATACGGAATATGAGGAAGCGAAAATCATGGCTTTGTACGGCGAGGCGTTGGGAATTCCGAAAGAGCACATTTTTACGGATCCGAGAGCGGAACACAGTACGGAGAATGTATATTATTCCTACCAGGTAGCTAAAAAACAGGGATTCAAAAAGATTGCACTCGCTACGGATCCTTTTCAGCTGAACGGAATGCGGAAATTCATTAAGAAATTCGAGTTCCCGATCGACTTGCTGCCGATTATCAAAGACACACTTTTGAAGCAGGACTTGTCGGAGCCGCAAATTGATCCGAGTTCTGCCAAACGGGCAAATTTTGTTTCCATTGTAGACCGTCAATCCAAATGGCAGCGCTTGCGGGGAACATTCGGGCAGCACATTCGCTGGCAGGAAGAAGATTTAAAAACAAAGCATTTACGCAAGAAATATGCAGACAGGATAGAGAATTGAGAAGGAGTTTCGGATGGCAGATGATGTTTTTTGATTGAATGGATTTTGTATGTTCAAATGTTCAAATGTTCAAATGTTCAAATTGAACTTTTAAACTTTTTGAACTCCTTTGAGCCAGTTTGTTTATCGTCGAAAAAACTCCAAATCATCCGAACTCTGAGATAAATCAAAAAAGAACGAATTGAGATGGACATGGATGCAATAAAATGGGCAGCTTTATTTGGACTGGAATCAATTACGGTTCCGGCAAGAACACAATTGGTTCCGGAAGGTTCGATTGCCCGGAAGATGTATATTATTGAAAAAGGTGCTTTGCGGATTTGGCTGAACAAAGACGGGAACGAAATCACCAGCCAGTTTTTCTTTGAAGGCAAGTTGGTTGCTTCCCTGGAAAGTTTTCTGAGTCTTCAGCCTAGCAGTTTTTGTTTGGAAACCCTGGAAGAATGTAAATTGTATGTGCTGGATAAAATGACTTTTGATGAGTTGATGAAAAACGATCCGGACTTCAGGGAATGGTTTCAGGAATATATTCTCGACCGCTTTTTGTATTATTCCAAACATGTACTTTCATTTTTGCGGGATAAACCGGAAGAGCGCTACATCCACCTATTGAAAACCAATCCCGGATTGTTGAAACGTGTTCCGCAACAGGATCTGGCTACTTATATCGGAATTACTCCGGTTTCCCTGAGCCGCATCCGGAATAGGGTTGCCAGGATGAAAAAGTGAAAAGTTCTATGATTAACCGATTCCTTTTTTCGTGAAGGTGCAGAACTTTACAATTGTTAAGAGAGAAGTTCGGAGTAGCATCGACCTTTGCAGAAAAAGAGATGAAAGCAGCATTGATTTACAAATTGGGAAATACTCCCGTTTATTCAGATTACCCGAATCCCGTTCCTGCTAAGGAAGATCAGTTGATTTTGAACATGAAAGCCGCGTCCGTGAAAAACCTGGACAAAATGCGCGCAAGTGGAAAACATTATGCAAGTTATACCGAACTGCCGGCAGTTGTTGGAATGGATGGAGTAGGAACTTTGGAAGATGGAACTCTGGTTTACGCGCAAGGACTTTCCGGAATGCTGGCAGAACAGACTTTGATTACAAAAGGTCAGTATGTGGTTTTGCCGGAAGGGTTGGATGTCATACAGGCTGCTGCTTTGCCCAATGCGGTTATCGGAGCAGCAATGGCTTTGCGTTTCAGGGCAAAAATGCAAAAAGGAGCAGTTGTGTTGATCAATGGTGCAACCGGAGTTACCGGGCAATTGGCTGTGCAGCTGGCAAAACACGATGGAGCTTCCCGGATTATCGCAACCGGACGAAATGAGAAAATGTTGGAACAATTGAAACAGTTGGGCGCAGATGAGGTTATTTCTTTGTTGGATTCCGATGAACAAATTGTTTCGAAATTGAAAGCACTGCACCAGGAAACGCCGATTCATTGTGTGATCGATTATTTATGGGGAAAACCGGTTGAATTGATTATTTCGGCATTGAAAGGTGGTGGAATCAAGACTTTTACTCCGCAAGTAAAAATTGTTACAGTGGGAAGTATGGCGGGAGAAACAATTTCCCTGGATTCGGGAACCTTAAGAAGCTCTGCGATTGAATTGTTGGGCTCCGGATTGGGAAGTCTTTCCAAAGCAGATTTGCAGTCTTTTTTTACAGAAACGTTACCGGAAATATTTGAATTGGCTGCTGCCGGAGTGTTCCGGTTGGAAACGCAGGTACTACCCCTTTCCGAGATTGGAAAAGCATGGAATATGGAGCTGAACGGAGGTACGAGACTGGTCATTTCCGTGGATTAAATTTTCACAAAGTTTTCGGTAGTTATCTAGGTTTTTACTACTTTGGCACATATCATGACAGCAAGAGAAGTAATTACAGACGAGATTCCCCCTTTAATGCATACAGATTCAGGGGAGAAGGCATTAATTTGGATGGAAGAATTCAAAGTTTCCCATCTCCCGGTTCTGAAAAACGGCAATTTCGTGGGCTTAATTTCCGAAAGCGATATTTTGGATAAAAAAGACCTGGAATTGACTTTGGATGTGCTTTTCGATCATCTCCCGAGACCATATGTTTTGGAAAATGCGCATATCTACGAAGTGCTCGCAAAAATGGCAGAGCACCGTATTTCGGTATTACCGGTTTTAGATAACAATGAACAATACCTGGGATGCACAAGCGTACATCAGTTGATGACGCTGATTGCAAATACGGCCAGTATCAAGGAAGTAGGAGGAATTGTGGTTCTTGAAATGAACCGGGTGGATTATTCGTTGGCTCAGATTGCACAAATCGTGGAAAGCGAAAATGCGAAAATCCTCTCATCGTTCATTATGTCCTCATCAGATACAACGAAACTGGAAGTCACGTTGAAAATTTCGGAAGTGGATTTGTCGCGGATCATTCGCTCTTTTGAGCGTTACGATATGATTGTGAAAGCTAGTTTTCAGCGTTCAACGGATGAAGATGATATGCAGTTCAGGTACGATGCACTCATGAATTACCTAAATATCTGATATGCGAGTTGCGGTCTATTCAAAGAAAATCACCAAGGCAGATATCCCACTATTCAAACGATTTGCAGCTACCATCGAACGATTTGGCTGGAAGTTAGTCTTAGAGCAGGAATTAAAGAATCAATTGGTCAAAAAAGGCTTCATTTGCAGTGATGCGGATGTTTTCACCAAACACGAAGATTTCCATCACGGTATTGATATGGCATTCAGCATTGGCGGCGACGGAACCTTTTTGAAAACCGTTTCATATATCCGGAATTCAGATGTTCCGATTTTGGGAATCAATACCGGGAGACTTGGTTTTTTAGCGAATATCAGCGATGATTTGTTTGAAGAGGCTTTGGAACTGGTTCGCCAGAAACGATATGAATATCAGAAACGCTCATTGTTGCGGGTCGAAACCGAACGCGGTTTGTTTGGTGCGGATAATGTAGCGATGAATGAGGTTACGTTATTGAAAAAAGATACTTCTTCCATGATTACGGTCAATACGTTTCTGGATGATAAATATTTGAATGCCTATTGGGCAGACGGTTTAATCGTATCGACTCCGACAGGTTCTACGGCTTACAATCTGAGCTGTGGCGGACCGATCGTAACTCCGGGTTGCCAGGTGCATATTATTACCCCGATTGCTCCGCATAATTTGAATGTCCGGCCGGTGGTTGTGCCTGATAATATGCCAATTAAGCTCAGTGTTCAGGGAAGAGAACGCAATTACTTAATCTCTCTGGACGGCAATGCCAAAAGTATTCGTCAGAATGAAGAAGTTTTAATCAGAAAGGCAGAATATATGATTAATGTCATTAAATTAGAGGACACTAATTTCTTGGATACTATTCGCAACAAAATGTCGTGGGGTAAAGACCAGAGAAACTAACGTTTTAAGAATGAAATCAAAAAGAACATCACTTGCGGATATTGCCGAAAGTTTAAATGTTTCAAAATCTACTGTATCATTTGTATTGAATGGAAAAGGAAAACAATTCAATATCAGTGAAACGACTCAAAGGCTGATTCTTGAAAAAGCAAAGGAACTGAATTATGTTCCCAACTATTTTGCAAAAGGATTGAGAGAAGGTAAAACACAAACAATCGGTTTGGTGTTGGCTGATATTTCAAATCCGTTTTATTCCGAATTAAGTAAGGCAATTCAGGAATCGCTCTATGAAAAAGGATATAGTTTATTTATCGTTTCAACGAACGATGATGTAACGATGGAATTGAAATTGATCCGCGATCTGATTCTTCGTTCCGTTGACGCATTGATTATTGCTCCATGTAACGGAATTCCCGCTTTAAAACCGGTTTTGGATGAAACACCTATTCCGGTAGTTTGGGTTGACCGTATCGGGGATGAATTTGCCGATTTCGTAGGAGTTGATAATTACATGGAATCTTCCATGCTTATCAAACGATTTTCAAAAAAGCCGAAGAAAGTGGGTGTTTTGCACCCGAAACGTTCAGATGTCATGACGATTCAATTACGCATTGACGGATCAAAATCTGCCTGCGAAAAACAAGGAATTCCTTTCGAACTGGCAAGCCTGACGGAAAATGTAGATGAGAGCGTAGCAAGAGTGAAACAAATGATTGACGATGGTGTTGATTCGTTTGTGGCTTTGAATAATAAAGTAGCGCTTCATGCGATCAACGCGTTGAATATTCTGAAAGTAGATATTCCGAATAAAGTACGAATCATTTCATTTGATGACTCGGAAGCATTCTCCTATTTTGCTCCGCCGGTAACAGCTTTAAGTCAACCGGTAGGTGAGATCGGAAAAGAAACCGTAGAACGCCTGATGGATCGTTTAAAAGAGTCTACAGAGAACAGAAAACACCTGATGATGGAATGCTCGTTTATCGAGCGGAAATCGCACTAGAATAATTACAAATATCGAATGCCGGATTACGAATGGAAATAACCCGTTTGTAATCCGGTTTTTTTTGCGCTACTACCGGCAATATAAAAAATGATGTTTAAGCTTTAAGGTTCAATTAAAGTGAAAAGGCAAAAGTGAGAATTTGAACTCTTCAACCCACTGAACTGTCCTATAAGTAAAAAAGCCGCAGACAGACGCTACGACTTCACTTTGTATCGGCAATAGATGTGTTAGAATTTCTTCTGAAACAAATATATTCAAGGACTTAACGACTTCCAAATTAATTTACTAGTTCGTGTGAATTATTCGGCAGGCGTTAAATAAAGTACTATGAATGCTTAGAAATAACAGGTGAATGAAATACTATGGCTGGACTAACACGCGGTGTGTTTCAACGATAGTTTGTTGTTTATTCCATGCTTTCAATAAGTAAACTCCTTGAGAGAACGATGTAATCAGTTGGTTTTCAGGTAATTCATTATTGTTTAAAATAGTTGTAACCGGTTTTCCGTTCAGATCAAACAGCTGGTACATAACGGAATTATCTGAGAAATGAATCGTTACATTTCCTTCTTCGGAATACAAATCGGTTACCAGGTTCTTCGAATCGTCCGAACAACGGAAAGCAGAAATTAATTCACTGTAATCTTCTTTT
This sequence comes from Fluviicola sp., assembly GCF_030151805.1. GTDB lineage: Bacteria > Bacteroidota > Bacteroidia > Flavobacteriales_D > Crocinitomicaceae > Fluviicola. The sequence goes on along the minus strand of NZ_JASLCN010000167.1, from coordinate 6,305 downwards.
CCATTCTGATCCACGGAAGTAATCCGGTAGTAAACCTGTTTATCGTAAATCGTCGGATCCGTAAAGTTGTATTCGATCGGAGTTTCTGAATTGCCACTTGCTTCTACCTGTTGCAATGGATAAAACAGTTGCCCGTCGAAGGTATATTCCAGTTCGTAATGATCCAGGCGTGTTTCCGTTTCGGATCTCCAGAAAAGATGATTGTTTTCTCCGTCGCAACTTGATTTGAAAGCGCTTAACTCAACGGGTAAAACCACGGTGGAAGGGCAGAAATATTGTTGATTGTTCAAACCTCCGGTTGCAGCGGTTGCTCCCCAGTAAATATTATTGTTTCCGCCAAAAACGCTGGTCACGAAATTGCCGTTACAGGTCAGACGCAAGTTTCCGTCAACATAAATCTGGAGATTAAGCGTTGCCGGATTCCAGGAAATTTTAATGGTATGAGGAACTCCGTCATCCAGGTTGGCTCCGGATGCAAAGGCAGGAGTGGGCCCGCAGTATGGAGCAGCTGGTCCAAGTAAGTTTCCATCTGTTTCTACTGCAATATGGTCAGCTGCAATATCAAAGACGTGTGCAGGATTGTCATTATCATAGGTATCAAACTCGATAACCAAAGAATTGGGAATTCCACCGGCGCCTAATTGACCACCTGCAGTTCCGCATGCTGCCGGATTCGGCTGGAAGGTAAATGTGGTTCCGTCTGCACCGTTGATATTGTTCCCGAAGTAATAATTCAATGAAAGATTAAAAGGCTGATTGAAATCGATCACTGTATTGTTCCAGGCACAACCCGTTTGATCATTTGTTTCCGGAGTCAGCTGAATACAGCTCTGCCCACCGATCATTTGATAACTTGCATTCCCGTTCAAACAGTAATTTCCAACGTTTGCAACCATTTTATAGGCCATGGTTACATTCGATGCCAAATCGTGAACACAATTGTATTTTGAAACCAAAATGCGGATTGATCCGGTGAAAGACGCCGTCCAGACAATGGATGCATTGGTCGAACAAACATCGTCCGAGTAAACAATTTCAGTGGTTCCGGCTGCATTCAGCAGCGTTAATTGTGTATCAATCCCGGAAGAAGAACCACCGGCACAAAATGTAAATTCGTATTGATTACATTGAGTTACGTTAACCGTATAATATCTTCCGTTCTGGGTTGCGATGGTTTGATAGGCAGCTGTCGGAGTTAACGCACCGGATGCAGTTCCTCCGTTGCACGCAAGTACTGAAATAGTCAGTAGGTTACTGAAAAACAGTAGCAAGTAAGATTTCGTCATAGTCTAAGTTTGAGCAAATATGCTAAAACGTTGTAGCAATTTCCAAATTTATTAACAAAAAATTTACTAAAAATTTAGCATTTGGAAACTTTGAATGAGCATTTGACAAAAAAAAGCACCCGTAATGACGGATGCTTCTGATTTTATGGATATAAATCCAATTAAAAACTTGGACTACTGATTGTTTTAAAGGTTCTGGTAACAACTTTTGAATCCTTCGGATACTTTACCGAATATCCCAAATCCAGTTTAACCGTTTCTCCCGGTTGAATGACAATCTGGTAAGTAACTTCTCCGGTAATGTCATTCTTCTTACCTGTTCCAATCGTCTCTACACTCACTGTAATTTCGCTGTTGCGAGACAATGGGATTTGGTCGAACACGTCGATTTTTACAGGAACCGTGCGATTGTTTCGTACCTGGATCTCATAGTAATACGTGTCTTTCTTCGTGCTTCCGGAAACTTTTTTCGTGCTCATTTCAGATTTCAACTTGCGAAGCACCTGGATTTTTGAGTCGCGCCCGAAAGATAAATGCAGTGTGTCTTCCACATTGTTGGTATTGATTTCACTTACACCTACGTAATTTCCTGCGAAATAAACATTCGTTGGTCCGGGAATCAGATCCAGATCCTGCCAGCCTACAATATTTGCCAAAAGGAATGAGCCCTGATCCAGTTTCGGAACGGAAACGTGGGTGAAGGTCGCAGGCATATTGATTTCCTTGATTTCAACGGTATATGGTTTTGCATCCGTAGGGCAGGAGAAAGGATGAGGAATAGCGAATTCGGCATTCAAATCCGAAATCTCGATTTGCTTCATGGCAACCGTGCTTACTTTCTTGCCTTCGTTCAAAAATTTCCCCGAAAGATCTACTCCGGGAGCTTCCTTTTGATCCAATACATAATTGTCATATGCCCGTTGATTCGCCATATTGATTTCATTCATGACTTCATTCCGGTATTCGGCATTTTTCTGAATGGGCTGCATATATCCTTTCTTGGTTTGTTCAATCTGATCTCCATATCTGAGGTAAAATGGATTTAAGATCGGGGACGCGGCACTCAACATCGGGTCTGAAGTACTTAAAGTCAGGTTGACATTTTTCCATTCGTTTCCGGTATTGTTGTAAACTTGTGCCTTGTATTTCAGATTAATCGGCTGATTCAGGTCGGTTGCAGACAAGTCATAGGTTGCAGCCCAACCACAATCGGAAACCAAATACCTCAAAACGCCTGAAATTTCAGAAGGAGCATCGGAATCGATCAATACGATTACCTGGTTGCTTCGTTGATTTTCAACGTAATTCAATTCGGTGAGCTTGAAACGGGCATCGTTGATCTTAATTGCCAAAACATCCTGCTCTTTGCGGATTTTTGTAACCGTTTTGTTGATCTCAAACGTGCGTGTGCGATAGTATTCTCCGGCTGCTTTTATCTGATCAATGGTCAGAGAAGTCGTTCCTTTTAAATCCTTATTGGTATTCATGATACCTATTTCGGCCTGGTACGCATTCATCAGATCGACGTTCATCTGGTGACGGTCTTTCAGCTGCTCCAACGAATCCGTCAGAATTTTAATGCGTGGATTCCACTGTTCGGCTGCCAGGAAATCCATCTCTGTGGAGAGAGAAACCAAACGGAAATTCCCCGATCCGGTGAATTGAATGGTTCTTGGGTCTGCGAATGCGGAAATTCCTGAAAATATGATTTTGTTTCTTCCTTTTGCAAGTTTTACAGGAGTTTCGTGGGTCATTTCTCCGGCAGTGAGAAAGAGTTTTACCCGTTTGATATCTGTTTTGAGCACTTGCTCACTGATATTCTGAGTGAAGCCGGCTATTGGGAGAAGGAGAAAAATGAGGTTTACAAATTGTCTTTTCATAGAATTGGGTTTACGTGTATTACAGCTAAATTAGACTTTCGTTCAAAATCCAAAAAGTTTTATTTATAACTTTTTGTGTTAAAATAAAAAATAATGTGAAATAAATATTTTTTTTCTAATTTTGCATTCTGAAAATAAAGATAAAATGAATCCGACGTTGTTAGAATCAGTAGCCAATGAATTTGGTACTCCGGTGTATGTGTATGATGAAGCAAAAATCATCTCTCAGTATAAGCGCCTGAAGCATGCTTTTGGTTCGCAGGAAGTGAAGTTACACTATGCCATGAAGGCATTGAGTAATGTGAATGTTCTGAAGACACTGAAGGATCAGGGAGCCAGTTTGGATGCTGTTTCCATCGAAGAAGTTTTACTTGGCTTGAAAGCCGGATTTAGCCCGGAGGAAATGATGTATACTCCAAACGGGGTTGCTTTTTCAGAAATTGAAGAAGCGGTTGCCCTCGGAGTTATGATTAATATTGATAACCTGAGTGTTTTGGAGCACTTCGGATCTGTTTATGGGGCGGATGTTCCTGTTTGTATCCGGATTAATCCGCACATTCTGGCGGGCGGGCATGCCAATATTTCTGTAGGTCATATTGATTCGAAATTCGGTATTTCGATCCACCAACTGAGACACATTCAACGCATTGTGGAGCATTACAAATTGCATATTGTAGGTTTACACATGCATACCGGAAGTGATATTGTGGATGCAGATGTGTTTTTGCAGGGAGCGGAATTGCTGTATCAGGCAGCAGGTTATTTTCCCGAATTGCAATTCATGGATTTCGGTTCCGGGTTCAAAGTGGCATACAAAGAAGGTGATTTCGTAACACCGATTGAAGAGATCGGTCAGAAAATAGGCGAGTCCTTTCAACATTTCTGCAAAGAATATGGAAGAGAACTCGAATTGTGGTTTGAACCGGGAAAATTCCTGGTAAGTGAGAGCGGTGTATTGCTGGTATCGGTAAATGTGGTGAAACAAACGACTTCCACCGTTTTCCTCGGAGTAAACAGCGGTCAAAATCACCTGATCCGTCCGATGTTCTATAACGCCTATCACCGCATTGAAAACATCTCCAACCCGGGAGGTCAGCAGAAGTTGTATTCGGTTGTCGGGTACATTTGCGAAACAGATACGTTTGCGTATGACCGGCCGATATCAGAAGCAAAAGTGGGAGATACGCTGGCGATTTACAATGCAGGAGCTTATGGTTTCAGTATGAGCAATCAATATAATTCCCGATTAAGACCTGCAGAAGTTTATATTCGTGAAGGAAAACCATTGCTGATCCGCAAAAGAGAAACCCTCGACGATATTATCCGCAATGAAATAGATTTATCAAAAAATTCATCCTACACTACCCTGGTGAATCAATGAGAAGGCATTGACTTTTCGTTAACCTGATTGATCAAGCCGGTACTTGACTGCCGGCTTTTTTATTTCTGTGGTGCTATGAGATCGAAGCTATAAACAATGTATTTATTTTATTTAACCACATAGAATCATAGTACACATAGTTTCTGTCCTGTTGAGTGTCCCGATGTTTCAGTCGGGATGTATCGAGACAAGGACATTGAAAACGGATTCAGCTAGTTCTTGATATTTCATTACTCGAACTTCATGAATAAATAATTGTCTGGAAGTTTTAGAATTGATTCCTCTTTTTTGCAATAATGATCAAATCCGTATCGGTTTCATTTTCCGAAATAACATAATCCTGTGTGCGGACGGACAACACTTCGAACCCCAAATTTTCAAGGGTTTGACTCAAAAAAGAACTTTCATAATAATGCATCATAACCTGTTCTCCATTACTTGAGGAACGCAAACGGGAATTTTCATAGACATCTTCCATCGTGCTGAGGTAAAGAATTCCTTCCTGATTGAGTACCTGGTGTACATGTTGAAGAAAACCGAGAACTTGTTCTTTGGAAAGATAGGGGAAGAGGAAGCCAACGATCACGGCGTCGAAAGATCGGTTCAAAGCATCCAGTTTCAGCGCATCATACACCTGGAAATGCGCATTTGGGTTATTCTTCTGAGCAAGGCTGATCATGTTTGGAGCCAAATCAACGCCAAGTAAATTCAAATCGGGACGTTTCTTAAGCAGGTAATGGCTGATGTTTCCGGGACCACATGCAACATCCAAAACCGTTGAATCCGGTTTGATTTGATTCAGAAACTTGTCCAGATCAGGTTGATAGGCATCGACTGAAAAGAAGCGCTGCTGATACGAATCGGCGAGTTTGTTGAACAGTTCTACTGCTTTTAAGTTTTCAGTATTCTCCATCGTTTAGAATTGTAAGATGCTAAAAATCTGTATGTTTTTTATTAAACACTCTGTTGGAATATGGTTAAATCTATTATTTTCTTTGATAATAGCAACCACTTTACCTTACTTTCGTCAGTAATAATAGAATTTGTAAAACAATTCATTACACTATGAGATTACTACTACTAGCGGCACTAGCTTCGGCTTTTGCTGCAACTGCTACTTATGCGCATACCAGATGTGCGCATCACACACCTGTGTATGGGTCAATATCTTCCGATACATTATCTTCCGATTCATTGCAAAAGCTTTATCAGCGCATTGACCTGCTTTCTGTTTTCGAACTGAATAAAATGAGGGAATCCTATATCTACAAGAACAGGACTCAACCATCGAATCAGAACAAGCAGATTTTGCTGTATGTGGAAGAACGATTAAAGCTTGCGAAATGAAAAAGCTGATCTGCCTCTTCGTGTTTGTTCTGATAAGTGTATCAGGATTTACACAGCCACCATGTGGTTCTAACCCAGCAGCAGGAAATACGTGTGCACAGGCAACACCTATTTGCGAGTTGAACGGTTATTGCGGAAACACATCGGCTTCGTATACGGTGAATACCTGGAGTTCTTCCTGTGGATTTTTCGGATTGTTCGATTGCGGATTAACAGGAGAATTCTGTGGTTCGATCGAAAACAATTCTTTTTTGAGTTTTGTGGCATCTTCGTCATCCATTTCTTTTGATGTGTGGGTTTACAATTCGACTCACGGAGACGGAATTCAAATCATGATTTTCTCTGCAAACAATTGTTCGGGAAATGTGACTTCTTACTATTGCAGCCAGTTAGCACCATCTGCTTCTTCTC
>NZ_JASLCN010000155.1 GCF_030151805.1 Fluviicola sp. | reverse complement strand
TAGGTGATTGTTTGCGTTCCTGATGCAGGAGCGAAAACACCTCCTGAAACTCCTGTTCCGGAATAAGTTCCACCTGCCGGAGAACCTTGAACAAGAGTGTAACCACTTCCATTATTACATAAAGTTGGCGCTGCTGTCATTGTAATCGGGTTAGCCGGACAAACAACTGTAATTGAATAAGCCTGAGATCCTGAACAGCCGCTTGCATCACTTACAGTAGCTGTAAAATTAAATGTTCCTGTAGCAGTTGGTGTTCCAGAAATTGTTCCACCTGCAGACAATGTCATTCCCGGAGGAAGTGCTCCTGCAGTAACAGCATAAGACGGTGCTCCCAATGCTCCCGTTTGAGTCAATGAATTGGAATAAGCCGAACCAGCCGTTCCTCCTGTCAAGGCTCCACCAGCGGTCATTGTAAATGCAGGACAAACGTATGGCGTATAAACCACCTGGTCAATCCCGATGTAATCTGAATTCGATCCCAATGAACCTGCACCTGAAACAAAATAACGGAAAGCAATACGTCCGGATGTTGGAGCAGGAAGACCTGAAATGGTAATCGTATACTGCGTCCATACCTGCGGATAAACATTCGCAACCAACGTAGGATTTACACTTAACAAAAGTGTTGTGAAATCTCCTGTTGCCGCTGCTCCTGCCCCCACATTCGTACTCGCTCCGTTTGTACTCAAACGCACTTCCAGGCGATCCGGATAATCCGTCTGCCCGGCACCGATCGTTGGTTTTCTGGTATAAAATGTAAATACGTCTCCGTTTCTCAACGTACGGTTCGGAGTGATCAACCAGTTGCTGATTGTTCCGGTGCTACCTGTACTGTTGAAATTTACTCCGATATACGAATTAGGAGCCCCTGTATAAGAATTGAATGGTCCCGGAGTAGGAGTTGCACTTGTTGCAGTTCCCTGAAACCAGCTGATACTTCCAACAGGTGTACTGTTGTTTTGGATCAACCAGCCATTACCTGCCAATAATGTAATATCGTCAAACGATTCAGTATACGACTGTGCAAACGACTTTGAAGACAGTCCGGACAGCATGAACGCACCAAACAAGCACGCCGTAATTGTTAAAATTCTTGTTTTCATAGGGTCAGTGATTAGCGGGTTTGTGAATTTGTTGTTTGACTGTAGCGAGCCACTTCTTCTTTCAACTGAGTGATTAATTGAGAATCCGTCGTTTTTTCCAATTCTACGGATAACATTTGAAGGTATTCTTCCTTCAAGATTCTGAATTCCTCATTCAACTGACCTACAACAGCTCTTGAAGAGTTAACAGCCTCTTTTATTTGCTGTTCTTTCGCTTCCAATTTTGCTTTTTGAGCACTCAAATCCGAGTTAGAAGAAACAACTAAACCAGTTGTTTTACCGGACTTTTTAGTTTGAGCCTGTCCATAACCGAAAGGCACCGTTGTCATTAAACACAACGCTACAAATAGTAACTTTTTTCTCATAGTAATAGTATTAATACGCTCAAAAATAAGGTTTTACAATTAAACTATTCAGAAAAAGTTAAAATGAGGGGTTTTTCAGGGGTTTCCCCCTACATCGAAGAAATTAGTTGATTAAAGCCCGATTTTGTTCAAAAAAACAGCTGATAACTGCCTTTTGTCAAAAATTAAAAAAATTACGCAAAATTCCATTCAAAATCGACAAAATTCTGTTCAATTTTCAGGTAAAAACTCACATGCAGTTAATTTTATATAAGATCTTTCAGTAAAGAGGAATTTAGACAAATTTCCCGTACAGGTCGTAATGATCTGCAGAAGTAATTTCAACCAATGCAAAATCTCCGATACTTACATACCCTTCGGATTTCTTTACCAAAACTTCATTGTCTACTTCAGGAGAATCAAATTCGGTTCTTCCGATAAAATAGTCACCTTCGATACGGTCAAACAATACTCTGAATGTTTTTCCGATCTTTTCCTGGTTCAATTCGTAGCTGATCCCCGACTGTAATTCCATGATTGCATCTGCACGCTCGCGTTTTATCTCGTCCGGAACATCGTCTTCCAATGAGTAGGCGTGCGTATTTTCTTCGTGTGAATAGGTGAAAATTCCTAAACGGTCGAAACGCATCCGTTCAACAAATTCATACATTTCTTCGAAATCGTCTTCTGTTTCTCCCGGATACCCGGCAATCAATGTGGTTCGAATAGCTACTCCCGGAACTTTTTCGCGAATCGTATTTACCAGAGCTTCGGTTTTCTCACGTGTAATTCCACGTCGCATGGACTGAAGAATTTTCGTAGAACCGTGCTGCAAAGGCATATCCAGATACAAACACACATTCGGATGCTTCACCATCGCATCCAGCACGTCCATCGGGAATCCTGCCGGAAAAGCGTAGTGCAAACGAATCCATTCGATTCCTTCTACTGCCGCCAGTTGATCCAGCAATTCCGCCAGGTTGCGCTTTTTGTAAATATCCAACCCGTAATAAGTCAAATCCTGTGCAATCAACAAAATTTCTTTCACTCCCTGGGCAGCAAGACTCTTTGCAGAATGCACCAATTGATCCATCGGAGTGGAAACGTGTTTTCCACGCATCAACGGAATAGCGCAGAATGAACACGGTCTGTCGCAACCTTCTGCTATTTTGAAATAAGCATAGTGCGAAGGAGTCGTCAATAAACGCTCTCCAACCAGTTCGTGCTTGTAATCTGCTTTTAATGTTTTGAGTAAGCGCGGCAATTCTCTGGTTCCGAAAAAGGCATCCACTTCCGGAATTTCCTGTTCGAGATCATCTTTGTAGCGCTGTGCCAAACAACCGGTAACGTATACTTTATCTACCAACCCTTCTTTTTTGGCATCGGCATATCTCAAAATCGTTTCGATGGATTCCTGTTTGGCATTGTCGATAAACCCGCACGTATTGATGATAACAATTTCCGAATCGTCTTGTTTTGCTTCATGCTCCACTTCAAACTTATTGGCTTTCAATTGCGCCATCATAACTTCAGAGTCAAAGGTGTTCTTTGCACATCCAAGTGTTACGACATTTACTTTATTTTTTCGAAGTGTTTTTGTTTTCATGAAATTGATTCAATACTAAAAGGGGCACAAAGATACGGTAAATTCTTTGAAGTTCAGGAAAGGGTTTTTCACGAACGATTATTTTGAATCGGATTTGGATAATTTAGGACGAATTCGTTCAGTGTCAGGACTGAATAAAAGTAAAAGCAGTGATGATCAAACTGTTTTTCGGCTTATTTCCGTAAAGGCGATTCGTAATATTGCGAATTGCAAAATAGGCATTATTACAAATCCCCTATTTTGAAAAAAAACAAAGAAACCATTTGGCATTATTCGAATTCAAAAACAGGATAATGGATTCTTTGACAAATTTAAGGAAGCGGCTTTGCCACTGCTTCATCAAACTTTGCCTGCTCCTTTTGAGGAACCTTCCGGAAGGTCAGATACAATCCGATCAAAACAAACGGAATACTTAACCATTGTCCGGTTTTCAACATCCAAAGATCGTCGTTATCGTTTTGTCCGACCTTAATAAATTCAATAAAGAAACGTGCCGTCCAGATCAGGATCATAAACACTCCGAATAATTTTCCCGGCGCCAGTTTTGCTTTTGTTTTCCAATACATACGGTACAACACAATGAATGAAATCAAATAACAAATTGCTTCATATAATTGACTCGGATGACGCGGAACGACTTCGTTATTCACCAGATATTCCGGACCAGCATTAAAGAACCGGAACCCCCAGGGCAAATCGGTCGGTACTCCGATGATTTCATGATTCACCAAATTTCCCAAACGTATAAAGCATCCTGCAATAGCAATCGGAGCAACAATACGATCCAAAATCCACAGCATCGGACGATGAACTACCTTCCTGGAATAAACATACAACATGATCAAAATCACAATCGCTGCACCGTGACTTGCCAAACCACCTTCCCACACTTTGAAAATATCCATCGGGTGGTCGAAATATCCTTTCTCGAACTGTCCTTTTGCATTGAATCCATCGTGATAAGGTCCGTAAAAGAATACGTGACCCAAACGAGCACCGATAATGGTTGCCGGAACAACATACAACAACAACTTATCCAGGTATCTCTCAGAAATCGCTTCCGAACGGAACATTTTTCGGATCACATAGTATCCGATAATCATCCCCCCGACAAACAACAACCCGTACAAATTCGGGGTTGACCATCCATCAATAATTTGTGAGTCTATTTTCCAGTCTATCGCTAATTCCACGTGTCTTGATTTTGTTGGTCGAAGATAGTTTTTTTATTGATTCAATTTTTGCAATAAATGATCTGCGCGCCCTTTTTTGAAAATTTTATTGCTGTTATTCAAGCCTTTTCTCATCTCTTTTTGCTCTTCAAAAGACAGGTGCGTGATTGACTGACATTCAGGTGTACAACAGCCCTCGTATTTTGACTTGCATTTTTCACACTGAATGAACAGCAAATGACATGCTTCGTTTGCACAGTTTGTATGAACATCCGCCGGTTCTCCACATTGATGACAAGAAGAAACGATATCATCCGTCACGCGCTCACCTCTTCGTTCATCAAAAACGAAGTTCTTTCCAATAAAGCGGTTTTCCAATCCTTTTTCCTTGCATTCGTTGGCATATTTAATGATTCCGCCTTCCAGCTGATGCACATTCTTGAATCCCTGGTGTTTGAACCAGGCAGACGCTTTTTCACAGCGAATTCCACCGGTACAATACATCACAATATTTTTGTCCTCGTTTCCTTTCAAATACGCATCTTCAATAATCGGAAGTGATTCTCTGAAAGTATCTACATCCGGAAGAATTGCCCCTTTGAAATGACCTACTTCGTGTTCGTAATGATTACGGAAATCAATCAGAATTGTATTCGGATCTTGTGTTAATGCATTGAACTCTTCGGCTTTCAAATGCTTTCCGATATCCGTTACATCGAAACTTTCATCCGAAAGTCCGTCTGCCAGAATTTTGCTTCTGACTTTCACTTTCAACTTCAGGAACGGAAACTCTGCCCCTTCTTCCTCAACTGCGATGTTCAAACGAACACCATCCAAAAAGTCGATTGAGTATAAATCATCCCGGAAATTGTTCAAACGATCGGTTGGAACGGAGATTTGCGCATTGATTCCTTCATTCGCCACATAAATCCGGCCAACAACCTGAAGGTTATCCAATAATTGGTACAAATAATCTCTGAAGATTTGAGGATTGGCAATTTTAGCGTACTTATAGAACGAGATCGTCACGAATTCATGACCTGCCTCACGCAATTTTTGCTCTAATTCCTCTTTACTAAATGTATTCCACAGTTGCATGCTATGTTTGTTTTTGTAAAAAGTGATGCAAAGGTAATCAGTTATTCGTGATTAGACAATAGTGATTTGTTGGTTTTTACAAATCACTTGTCCCGGAATTTAGGTGGTTTTTGAAATTTCCCGCTGAGGGCCGCTGAGTCAAGTGTAAAAAGTCTCTCGTTTTCTGCTAACATCTGCCCTTTCTGCGGGAGAAGAAAATACACGGATATTTGATGTCAGTATCTTTCCATTTCATCACCTATATTTTAGGACACTACGTTTACAAAAAAGAAAACTCCGGCACCTGAGACAGTATCCGGAGTTTTCAATTAAACCTAACCCCTAAATTTATCATTTTACATACGCCGCTACAACTTATGCAACTCAATGGAAATATGAATCCGGAATCACTTACGAATGAAATGGATTTTTGGATTTTTGAAAGGGAATATTTTTTTTAGAAATCAAAAAAGGTGTCTTCGACTTTGCTCAGACACCTGGGAGATTCTATTTACAAGATGGTATTTATGTACACTGAGCGAAGTCGAGGTGTACCGTTCAGAAATATTATGTTTTACGCTTCTGCTTTTTCGCAGCCGGAAACAAAATATTATTCAGGATCAAGCGATAACCCGGTGAATTCGGATGCAAGTTCAAATCCGTAGGCGGATCTCCGACACGGTGCTGATAATCTTCCGGATCGTGACCGCCGTAGAATGTCCATGTTCCCTGGCCCAATTCGCCGTGAATATATCGTGCTGTATTCAATGCTTTGTTTTCACCCATCACCAATACGTTCGATTTGATCAAATCGCGTCTGAAATCAGTTGTCTGCCCCATGAAACCATCAAT
>NZ_JASLCN010000110.1 GCF_030151805.1 Fluviicola sp. | reverse complement strand
GATGTACTTGGTATTGACAGCGCTACTGGCGTTGAACGTATCAACACAGATCCTGGACGCTTTTGTCGCAATTGAAGAAAATATCCAGAAGGCAAATGTTGCCCAAATGGAGCGTGGTGATGGATTTAAGTCAGCAGTAGACGAAGAATTAAGCACTACACCAAAAAATGCTGAAAACCAGGCGAAGCGTGATAAGCTTCAAAAGATTATTAAGCAAATGGATGACGTAAACAAATTATCAGACGTAATCTTGAAAAGTATCGACAAAATCAAGTTGGATATTTTAAAGAAGTCTGGTGAGGAAATCACGGCATACAAAAAGGATAGCGAAGAACATATCCTTTGGGAAAAAGAAGGTTTTTGTAAACCGATTCGTATGCACTTAGCTGCTGTTCAGGCAAAAGATCAATACGATATCCCAATGCACGAAATTATCGGTGAAGACATCAAAACTCCTACAGGTTCCGGAAAGAAATTGTGGGCTGACTTCAACCAATACCGTGCTGACCTGGTAAAAACAGTTGGTTCTTACAATGACGGAGGAAAGAACTTCACGATCACTCCAACTGCGATTAACACGTTTAAAACGAATGCTGATTTGGTGAAATCTGTTCAACAAATGATCCAAAAAAGCAACGTGAATCACCGAGATGATGATCAGGTATTACAAGATATGTATATCAACCTGACGAAACCAGAGCGTATGAAAGTTCACGATATGGATGGAGTACATTGGATCGGTGCAACATTTGATCACTCTCCGTTGGTAGCAGCGTTGGCATCTTTGTCATCAATGCAACAGGATATCTTGTCTGCAAGAGCTTTGGCTTTGGCTCACTTGAAATCAAAAGTATCAACAGGAGAATACTCATTCAACAAAATCGTTGGTTTGGCTTATGGTCCATCCATTGCTAACACAGGTGATGAAGTTGAATTGAAAGTAATGATGGCTGCATTTGACTCAGATAACCAACCGGAAGTAACTGGTCCTGGAGCAATCACTGTTGAAGGTGGTCAGGGAACATTGAAAGCGAAGGTTTCCGGTGGAGCTGAAATGGTGTTGAACGGTACTGTATCTATCAAGAACAAATCAGGAGTGAAGAAAACTGAAAACTGGACTCATACAATCAAGATTATGAAGCCACAAGGAACAGTTTCCCTTCCGGAATTGAATGTACTTTACAAAGGATATAACAATATCGTAGAAGGTGTTGCTTCTGGTTACGATCAGACAATCTTAAACGGTAACGGTGTATCTTTAACGAAATCAGGTAACGGTTATATCGGTCGTGTAAATGGTGCAGGAAGAACTGCTACGATTTCAATCTCTGGTAAAAACTCTGTAACAAACAAAACGGTTTCTTTAGGAACATTTACATTCCGTGTAATGAACCTTCCTCCTCCATCATTGTTCTTCGGAGCGACTGAAGATGGTGGTAAAGCTTCTAAAGCAGAAACTCGTTTGTTTGCGCGTTACTCTGATAGCCCGTTGAAAGCTGAATTCTCGGTTCAAACCTGGGAGTTGAACGTTGCTGGTGCACCACGTCCTGCTAAAGGAAGTGGTAACACATTGAATGCAGACGGAATCAGTTTGTTGAAACAATCAAAACCAGGATCTACTATCAGCTTTATGACGCAAGTTAAAGGGCCGGATGGTATCCTACGTAAGAAAAGTGGTGTATTCACCATTTAATGAAGAATAATAAATAATAGAGTGTCAATCATGAAACGTTTAGTTCTATTAAGTACCTTGTTTGCTGGGTCGTTTTTAACGAATGCACAGGAAATCAATGGTGGGCCAGTGAATGTCCCTCAGGCGGATGTTGTTGACGGGGTGTACATCACAGAACACATTCCTACAAAACGAATGATTCCGTATGAGTTTGTTCGTGAAGCTGATGTAGTCTGGAGTCATCGTGTTTGGCGAATGATTGACATGCGTGAGAAAATGAATCACCCGATTTATTTACCGTTTGATTACCACACGCCATCCGGACAGTATGTGAGAAATACAAGCCGTTGGTCTCTATGGACAATCTTGCGTCACCATGTCGTTAATGGAGATTTGAAGGTGTTCTCACCATACAACCCATATCAGTATGACATGTTGGATGGTGATCAGTTCAAGTATCCGGTTGTACCGGAAGCGGGAAAGAACTATTATACAGATTCTTTATTCCGTGACAAAGTATTCTATTATTTAGGTAAACTTGGTCCACAAAGTGACGTTCCGTTGACAAACGAATACGGTGATCCGATCGAAATTACGCTTCCGGATGGAACAATTACATTCAAATATCCGCCAGCGGATACCATGTGGATTGATTCAGAGCAAATCGTACAGTACCGTTTAAAAGAAGACTGGTTCTTCGATAAAGAAAGATCTGTATTGGATGTGCGTATTTTGGGAATTGCTCCTGTAGTTTATAAGGAGGAAACTTCTCCTACAGGTGGAAAAACGATTACCGGAATGGAAGAGAAATTTTGGTTGTACTTCCCTCATTGCCGTTATATCTTAGCTAACTACTTTGTGTATAACGAAAAGAATGATGCGCAGTGGCAAAGTTTCGATGACTTGTTCTGGCAACGTCGCTTTACAAGTACGATCTACCGTGAAAGTAACGTATTCGATCGTGAGATCGACAGTTACAAAACGGGTGTAGACGCACTGATGGAGTCTGAGAAGATTACAGAAGAAATCAGAAATTTCGAACATGATGTTTGGAACTTCTAATTGAATCAAAAGAATAAAGAAAACCCCGGTCCCGTATATACGAGATCGGGGTTTTGTTTATAACTGGTTGGTTAACAGCTGTAACAAAAGCAAGGGTTTGGCGCTATGGAATAAACCCAAGCCATGAAATATACCTTTATTACCTTTTTTGCCTGTGCAAATTTTGCCCATGCCCAATGTGAGAGTGATTTTATCACTCCAACTTCGATTATGGATGGTCCATATGTGAAAGAAAACATCCTTACGAAAAAAACTATTCCCTATGAATATGTGCGGGAAGCCGATGTCGTCTGGAGCAAGCGCGTCTGGCGGGAGATTGATCTGAGAGAAAAGATCAATCATCCCTTGTATTATCCGCTTGATCATCATACACCATCGGGGCAATACGTCAGAAATACAAATTGCTGGTCGCTTTGGACCATTATGCGCCATCACATCATGAATGGTGAGTTAAAGATCTTTTCACCTTATAATCCTTATCAGTATACGGTTTTGGATGGTGATCAATTCAAGTATCCGGTTGCTCCGAAACCCGGAGGAAATTACTGTAATGATTCATTATTCAGAGATAACGTGTTCTATTATCTGGGAAAATTAGGGCCTGAACCTGAACGGCCTTATTCAACCATTTATGGGGATGATTCAGTTGCAGTTATTAACGGGGTTTCACAACTTGTTTATCCACCACGTGATACGACCTGGATCGATTCGGAACACATTGTGAAGTATTTGCTAAAGGAAGATTGGTTTTTCGACAAAGAACGATCCGTTATGGATGTACGGATTATGGGAATTGCTCCGGTTGTCTATAAAGAAGAAACTTCTCCGGATGGAAAAACAATGATTTCCGGCCTGGAAACGAAATTCTGGATTTATTTCCCGCATTTTCGTTATCTGTTGACAAATTATTACGTGTACAATGATAAAAACGATGCACAGTGGATGAGTTACGACGACTTATTTTGGAAACGAAGATTCTCAAGTACGGTTTACAAAGAAAGCAACGTCTTTGACCGTTCGATTGACAGTTATAGAACCGGAGTGGATGCTTTGTTGGAATCTGCTGATATCATTGAAGGCATCCAGACTTTTGAACAGGATGTGTGGAATTTTTGATGATACATGAACTTATTAAGAAGCCCGGGAAGTGAGTCGTCCCGGGTTTTGTTTTTTTGAGCTATTTAGGATATAAAAAGTGAGTTAATAAATATGTACCAGGGTAATTGGTTGCAATATGGCAAATTGGCAAAATGGCGTTTGAGATGCAAAATAGCTAGTGGTCACCAATTAAAATTGGATTGAGAAAGATTCTTCCCCTGGAATTTTTCGGGTTGATGTGTTACTATTTGAAAGAATGACATTCGATAGGTATAACCTTAAAAATTTAAATCATGGCAGGTGGAAAAGAAACTCCCAGACAGAAGATGATTGGTATGATGTATTTGGTACTGACCGCGATTCTGGCATTGAATGTGTCGCAGACAATTCTGGATGCATTTGTAGCAATTGAGGAAAATACCCAGAAATCGAATATTACTCAAGTGGATAGAGGAAATGAATTGATTTCGGAAATTTCCGGTGAAATTGCAACTACGAGAGGAAATGAAAACAGGGTAAAACTTCAAAAATTGAAAAGAGTTTTGTCGCAAATGAAGGAAGTAGATGTTCTGACAGCAAAACTGGTTCAGGAAATTGACCAGGTAAAACTCGAAATTCTGAAGGAATCGGGAGAAAATGTGGAACAATACAAGCCCGACGATAAAAAAACAATTTTGTGGCAAAAGGGGAAAGATTGCGCACCGATCCGTATGAATTTAATGGCTATAGATGCAAAAGATGAGTATGATGTGCCGATGTACGTGATTATCGGAGATGATATCAAAGAACCAACCGGGAAAGGAATAAAAATATGGAATGATTACAATAATTTTCGTTCCAAACTGGTTCAGACAGTGGGAACTTACAAGGAAGGTGAGAAATCGTTTTCGATCAATCCGAAAGCCATTAATGATTTCAAAGATATTTCTGATCTGAAAAAGAAAGTAGAGCAAATGTTGAAATCATCAAAAGCAAACCTGCGGGATGATGAAGCCATTCTTTCAGCACTTTATGTGGATTTGACGAAGCCGGAACGGGTGGATCAAAATGATATGGAAGGAGTGCATTGGATCGGACGAACTTTTGATCATTCTCCTTTGGTCGCAGCATTGGCGTCGCTTTCCTCTTTACAACAAGATATTCTTTCGGCGCGGGCTTTGGCTTTGGCACATTTGAAAACAAAGGTTGGGATAGGGGAATTCTCCTTTAACAGTATTGTTGGATTGGCTTATGGCCCTGCAGTTGCAAATATGGGAGATGATGTGGAATTGAACGTCATGATGGCTGCATTTGATTCAGACAATCAACCTACAGTTACTTATAACGGAACATCTTTTAAAGGAACGGGAGGAAAAGGTGTAATCAAAGCGAAAGCCGGATCGGGAAGCGAAATGGTTCTGAACGGAACGGTTTCAATTAAAAATAAAGCTGGATTGATGAAGACCGAAAACTGGTCGCATACGGTCAAAATTATGCGGCCGCAAGGAACGGTTTCGCTTCCTCAGTTGAATGTGTTGTACAAAGGCTATGAAAACAAGATTGAAGGAGTTGCTTCCGGATATGACCAGACAGTGCTGATCGGAAACGGAGTGAGTTTGACGAAAAGCGGAAACCAACATATCGCGAAAGTGACCACTAGTGGTAAATCTGCAACAATTGATGTGTTTGGAGTGAATTCCGTAACGAAAAAACGGGTGAAATTAGGAACTTTCTCCTTCCGTGTCATGAGGCTTCCGGATCCCGAATTCTTTTTCGGATTAGTGGAAACAGGAGGCAAAATTCCTACGGGAGAATCGAGGTTGTTTGCGCGATATAAGAATAGTCCGCTGGATGCGAAATTTGATGTTTTAAGTTGGGAATTGAGTACGAGCACTGCTCCAAGACCCGAAAAAGGAAAAGGGAATCAACTTTCGGCAGAAGGTTTGAGATTGATCAAACAAGCCAGATCAGGAAGTTTCATTAACTTGAGATTGGAGTATATGGGACCGGATAAAACGCACCAATGGAAAACAATTGCCTTTGTCGTGTAATTATTTGGGGAGAAACGAGTCAGGTGAAAGGATCTGGCTCGTTTTGATTTTCCCAAATTTTGTTGAACTTCTAAATTTGAGATTTCAAGATTAAAGGCTCTTTTTTACAATATGGTAATATTGTCCAAATGAGTTTGTTGTCGGAAAACAGGCTATTTTAATCGTCTTTTTCCTTCTTTCCATTTTTCAACTTCACTGAAATAGTAATCCAAGGTTTCCTGATTTAGTCTTAGAATATCATAATGGATTTGATATTCACAATAAATAACCCCGGCACGTTTCAAATAATCAAGATGCTTAGTAACCATTGAATGACTTAAATTGAGGTATCCTGACAAATCTATGTTTCGAACAAAAGTGTAATCTACCAGTAAGTCTATGATTCTCGAGTGAGCCGGGTGACTGACGGCCTTACTTACAGCATCGAATTTCAGTTCATTTTTGGAATAGTTGTTTGGTTTAATTAAGCCCATTTTCTGTCGTTTCTTATTTAATTTAGTTTAAAACATCATTTCATGCAATAACAGAATTGTTAAAAAGAAAGGAATTTGAAGGAATTACTAATCACAATTTTACTTTCCAAATAGTACCTTTGCACATGCTTGTTTTGGAAAAGTTGGGAGTGCATTTCCCACAAGGGTATTTATTTGAAGATTGTTCTGCACAGGTCAATCAGGGAGATAGAATTGGTTTGGTTGGTAAAAACGGAGCGGGGAAATCTACCTTGCTGCGCCTCATTGCACAAACGGAGAAACCAACGGACGGACAAATTCACCGTCAGAAAGGATTGGAAGTAGGATTTTTAACGCAGGACATTGTCATAGATACCAAACAAACGGTATTCGAATATTTGTTCTTCTCGAACGGGCAACTGAACGATCTGAGAACGAAAATTGATGATGTCAACAAACAAATCACCACACGGGAAGATTACGATTCCGAGTCTTATCTTGAATTGCTGAATGAGTTGAACGCGGCGAATGATCTGTTCAATATCCACGAAGGATTCCAGTGGGAAGAAAAGATAGCCTCTGTTTTGGACGGATTGGGTTTCCACAAGGACGATTTTGAAAAACCGTTGGAATCGTTCTCCGGAGGATGGAAAATGAGGGCCGAATTGGCTAAGATATTGGTTAACCGTCCGAATTTGTTATTGCTGGATGAGCCGACCAACCACTTGGATATCGTTTCGATTCAGTGGCTGGAAAATTACCTGACCAAGTTCGACGGAGCCGTAATTGTTATTTCTCACGACCGTTTGTTCCTGGATAATGTGACCAACAGAACCTGGGAAATTTCCTTCGGGAAGATCCTGGATTTTCCGTATGCATATTCGAAGTACAAGGAATTAAGAGCCGAGGAGTTGGAGCGTTTGGTGGATGCGAAAAAACAGCAGGATAAAGAAATTAAGCAAACCCAGGAGCTCATTGATAAATTCAGGGCCAAGAAAAATAAGGCAGCTTTTGCGCAATC
The DNA here is from genome assembly GCF_030151805.1 of Fluviicola sp. Classification (GTDB taxonomy): domain Bacteria; phylum Bacteroidota; class Bacteroidia; order Flavobacteriales_D; family Crocinitomicaceae; genus Fluviicola. Next base: position 4,273 of record NZ_JASLCN010000110.1, on the reverse strand, counting down.
CCTGATCAAGAAACTGGATCGGACGGAACGGATCGAAGTAGAAAACGACATGGTCGCGAAAATGAATATTTTCTTCCCCTTGAATGTTCAACCCGGAAAATGGGTACTGGAAATGGAACATTTGGGTAAGAGTTATGGAAACAGAAACTTATTCAAAGATATTTCGATCACTGTCGGAAGAGGAGAGAAAATTGCGCTTTTAGGACCAAACGGAGTCGGGAAATCGACTTTGTTTAAATGTCTGACGAAAGAAATTGATTTTGAAGGAAAAGTAGAATACGGACACAATGTCAAGATTACTTATTTCGCGCAGGATCAGGCGGAACGCTTGAATAAAAATCTGAGCGTTTACGAAACAGTTGATTTGGTGGCATCCGGTGATGTGCGCAAAGACCTGAGATCCATTTTAGGAGCGTTCTTGTTTTCGGGAGAAGACATTGATAAGAAAGTCGGCGTTTTGTCGGGAGGAGAAAGAACCAGGCTGGCTTTGTGTCAGTTGTTGTTGAGTCCGTCGAACGTGTTGATTCTCGATGAGCCGACAAACCATTTGGATATTCAAAGTAAACAGGTTTTGAAAAAGGCCTTGTTGCAATACGAAGGAACATTTTTGATTGTATCTCACGACCGGGAATTTTTGGATGGATTGACCAACCGAATTTGGGATATTGAGAATCAAACATTGAAAATTCACCATTTTGGCGTGTATGAATACCTTCAGCGGAAATTAAAAACGGAAGTTGCTTCTGCACCGGTAAAAGCGGAAAACAAAACCTTGGTTGCTGCTGAAACTTCGGATACGAGTGTGAAAACACAATCCAACGAAGAGCGAAAAGAGCTGAAACGAAAGAAGAACCAGCTTCAGAATAAGGTCAGACAACACGAAGAACGCATTCAGGAACTGGAGAATGAAGTGAAAAAGCTGGAAGACGAATTGGCAACGATGGATTTTTCGGATTCCGCGAAAACAACACCGGTTTTGAAAGCGTTTGAAGAAGCAAAGTCCAAATTGGATTACTATTCGGAATTATGGTTGGAAGCAACGGAAGAATTGGAAAATATACTGGATTAAGACATTAAGACATTAAGACATTAAGACATTAAGACATTAAGATTCAGTACTAAATTCAAGTCCTAAAATTAAAAAAAGATGAAAGGATTATTAGATAAAATGCGGGTTTCGTTTGATAATCCGGTTCAGTATCAATTGGTTTTGGATCACGAGACTCAGATTTTAATGAACGACTTGATCGGACGTGAAATCCAGTTGAACTGGACAGGAAGAATCATTTGTTCGAACTGCGGAAAACAAACGAAAAACTCATTTGGACAAGGATTTTGTTTTAAGTGCTTCCAGTCTGCTCCGCAAGCGGCTCCGTGTATTATCAATCCGGAATTGTGCCGGGCACATTTGGGTGAAGGAAGAGATGTGGAATGGGAAGAAAAACACCACAATCAACCGCATGTTGTCTATTTGGCTGCTTCGGATTCAGTGAAAGTAGGAGTCACGCGCCTGGAGCAAAAAATAACCCGGTGGATTGATCAGGGAGCGGCACAGGCAATTGTTCTGGCTGAAACAGCAAATCGTTACGAAGCCGGATTGATTGAAGTGGCATTGAAATCGGTGATGACAGATAAAACCAACTGGCAGCGAATGCTGAAAAATGAAATCCGTGAAGACATTGATTTGTTGGATGAAAAAGGCCGTGTAGAAGATTTACTTCCCTTTGATTTACGTGATTTTGTCAGCATGGACGACACGATTACAGAATTGAATTACCCGGTGGAAAAATATCCCCTGAAAGTGAAAAGTGTAAGTTTCGATAAAACACCGGTTGTGCGCGGAAAGCTAGTCGGAATCAAAGGTCAGTACCTGATTTTTGAAGACGAAAGCGTGATCAATCTCCGGAAACACACCAGCTATGAAATCGAGTTTGCGCATCAATAAGTTTTGAACTTTTGGATGTTGTAATTATGCTCGTTAATTTCTGTCAAAAAAAGAATCAGTTCTTCTGAATTCTATTAATTTTAATACTTGTAAAAAATCTATCAATCATGTTCGATAAAAACGAATTTAATAAGTACGCAACGAAGCATGTAGGGATCTCCAGCATGCACCTGGAAAGCTACATCGAATCTTCATTAACACCATATATTATTGAAGAACGTCATTTAAATATGACACAAATGGACGTGTTTTCGCGTTTGATGATGGACCGTATCATTTTCCTTGGAACAGGAATCAATGATCAGGTTGCAAACATTATCAATGCTCAATTGTTGTTTTTGGAATCAGTTGACGCGAAAAAAGACATTCAAATTTATTTGAATTCTCCGGGAGGATCTGTTTATGCAGGTTTGGGAATTTACGATACGATGCAATACATCAAGCCGGATGTAGCAACAATCTGTACGGGAATGGCAGCTTCTATGGGAGCAGTTCTGATGTGTGCAGGAGCAGAAGGAAAACGTTCTGCATTGAAGCATGCGCGTGTAATGATTCACCAACCGCTTGGAGGTGCTCAGGGACAAGCTTCTGATATCGAAATCACAGCTCGTGAAATTCAAAAATTGAAGAAAGAGCTGTACGATATTATTGCAACGCATTCAAAACAAACGTATGAAAAAGTGTGGGCAGATTCAGACCGTGATTACTGGATGACAGCTGCTGAAGCTAAGGAATACGGAATGGTAGACGAGGTATTGCTTCGCAACCCAAAATAGTCTAACTTTGCACAATATTATCTAAGTCATCTCGATTACATAATTGGGATGACTTTTTTGTCGATAAAAAGTAGAATATGTCAAAAAAAGAAACTTCTTGCTCGTTTTGCGGAAGACCGCGAAGCCAAGTTGGTTTATTAATCGCCGGATTGTCCGGTCATATATGTGATCATTGTATCACACAGGCAAAAACAATCATTGAAGAAGATCAGTCAACGAAAGTTTCTCCTGAAACTGCTCCTGTGAATGTGTTGAAACCAGCAGATATCAAAGAGCGTTTGGATGAATATGTGATTGGCCAGGATGACGCGAAAAAAACGCTTTCAGTAGCTGTTTACAACCACTATAAACGTTTACATCAAACCAAAATCGAAGACGTTGAGATTGAAAAATCAAATGTGATTTTGGTAGGAAGAACCGGAACCGGGAAAACCTTACTGGCAAAAACCATTGCCAAAATGTTGAACGTTCCTTTCTGTATTGCCGATGCAACTGTTCTGACCGAAGCGGGGTATGTAGGGGAAGATGTGGAAAGCATTCTTTCGCGCTTGCTACAGGCTGCAGATTACAACGTTCAGGCTGCACAGCATGGAATTGTATTCATTGATGAGATTGATAAAATTGCACGAAAAAGCGATAATCCGTCCATCACGCGTGATGTTTCCGGAGAAGGAGTCCAACAGGCTTTGTTGAAATTACTGGAAGGCTCTACGGTAAATGTTCCGCCGCAGGGAGGAAGAAAACACCCGGAACAAAAAATGATTTCCATCGATACGAAAAATATTTTGTTCGTTTGCGGTGGTGCTTTTGATGGAATTGAACGCATTATTGCAAGTCGTGTGAACAGACAAACTATCGGATTCGGTTCTCAGGTTACTGAAAAAGTAGACGAGGATAATTTCCTGAAGTATATCACACCGACAGACGTAAAATCATACGGATTGATTCCGGAATTGATCGGTCGTTTCCCGGTATTGACTTACCTGGAGCCATTGGATGCGAAAAGCTTGAAAAGAATCATTACAGAACCTAAAAACGCAATTATCAAACAATATATGCGATTGTTCGAAATTGATGGAATTCGTTTGAAGTTTGATGCGGAAGTTTTGGACTTTATCGTAGAGAAAGCAATCGAGTTCAAATTAGGAGCTCGTGGTTTGCGTTCGATCTGTGAAGCAATTTTGATTGATGCGATGTATGAGCTTCCTTCAAAAGACGAAAAAGAGTTCAGAGTCGACCTGGAATATGCAAAAGCTCAATTCTCTAAAAGTAAAGTTGCGCGTTTGAAAGTGGCTTAAAGAATTGAAAAGATACAGGATCCCTCTTTGTGAAAACGAAGGGGGATTTTTGCTCTCCCCTTGAGGGGAGATAAAGAGGGGTGGAATAGTTAACCTGAAAATTGCCACCCTCCTTAGTCCTCCCTCAAGGGAGGAAACCATTTAATTCACTTTAAACGAGCAATACTTAATCACCGATCCTTTTGCAGTGAAAAGTTGTTCGTAATGCGTTTTGATGTGTAGAATGTCGCGAATTGTCGGATCGAGATCTTCTG
>NZ_JASLCN010000087.1 GCF_030151805.1 Fluviicola sp. | reverse complement strand
AGGTGTTTGCTGAATAAAATCGAGAAAAATAGAAATCACGGTTGCCATGATTTTATAAACATCTCCGTTATTCATGGTTTGATATTCATCTTGATCCTGATTTTTCAGACTCAGGTCTACGATGTAATCTGTGAGGCGGTTGTTTTTCTGTACAAACTGAACGCTGTATTTATCGCCAAGGGAATTGATGAAGCTGTATTCCCGGACTCCAATGAATGCCGGTCTTTGAAACGGATATGGAGTAGCAAATGTAACGTTTTGGTTCATAGAGTGAAAATACTAAAAACCTTTCAGACCGGCGGGTGTTAAAATAAAAAATCCTCCTGGCAAGCCGGGAGGATTTTTTATATATAAGTTGAATCTTAATTAGTAAACTACTACACGGTGAGTAGATTTAGCTGATCCTTGAACTGCATTTAAGATATAACATCCTTTTGCAACATTCATTGGAATATTTACTGTTTGAGTTCCTGAAGAAGCAGGAACATTTGTTGTAGAAACAATTGCACCATTCAAATCCATCACGATCAATTTCATTCCGATTTCACTGTTCGGAACTTCAATTGTCAAGTCAGATCCGGTAGCAACCGGGTTTGGAGCAATTGAAATAGAAGAAGTCAATCCATTGTCTTCGATTCCCAAAGTTCCTGAAACATTGAAGTTGTCAAAGAAGAAGTTTGAAGAGAAATCAGAAGCAATGAACTCAAATCTGAATTTTGTTTTGTTATCAGTTGAGTTCGGAGTATAGTTGAAAGTAGCTGTTTTCCACTGTAGATCATTGTTCGGAGTGTAATCTGTGTTTCCAACATACCCGGCAGTTACCAATGCCGCTCCTGTCAAAGAAAGTCTTTGAACCCATGTTTTTCCGCAATCTCTTGAAGAGTAAACGATCAATTTTTCAGTGATCTCAGCAGTTGAAGTTCCTTTTGTACCGTAAGCGTAATCAAAAGAGATGCTTACGTTAGAAGTGCTTCTTAAATCAAAAGCAGGAGAAACCAAATAATCTTTACCATTTCCTAAACGATCGTTGTAAAACCAATCTTCTGTAAATGCTAACGCAGAGCTGATGTCTTTGTAGTTATTTAATTTGAAACATGCTGTGTTTCCTCTTCCTCCTGTGTTAACACGGTGGAAAGAACCTTCATTATCTTCCGGGTTATGAGAAATCCAGAAGTTTGCATTTTGATTGAAATCCTCTGTTCTTGGACCTGTGTATTCTGCCCATTCACCCTGGATGTAAATCATGTGATTGATTGTTTTTGTATCTGATCCGGCACTGTTAGTAACCTTTAAAGTTACATCATACCATCCTGGAGCAGCGTACGTTACATTTTGGTTTTGAGACGTAGATGTTGCCGGACTTCCTCCAGGGAAACTCCATTCCCAGGAAGTTACTCCTGCTTTCCATGAAACATCTTTGAATGCGATAGGGTCGTTCACACAAGCTGTCATAACGTTTGCGTTAGCTCCGATATTCCCTTGAGAACCATTTACATCAACATAGAAATCTGCAACGGGAACACATGTTACCGGAGTAATTGTACTCGTACCTGTTGCAGTTAAATTGTCAGCAGTATACAAATTGTTACGGCCACTTGTCGGTTGATCCAACACGTTACGCATGAACTCACATTGTCCTCTTGTAAACATGACAGAACAATAGGAATAATCCATATAGTTCTGAGCATTGTCAACTACGTTGTTCGGATACCAGTAATCTGTTGGTGTTGCACCGTCAACGCAAGAGTTTTGATTCAGGTTACAAGAAGTCATACCGATACAGTTCGGAGTATCTTCAATACCGTCGTCTTCGTTACAGCTAGCTGTATTTCCCGGATCGTTGTTATTTCCCCAAGTGTGAGCCAAACCTAAGTAGTGACCAATTTCGTGCGTAAGTGCACGTGAATTTGTCAAGTTACTTGTTCCGTTACTTCCAACATAGTTGTGAAGGATAATAATTCCATCTCTCCAGAACAAAGTACCAGTAACACCTGTCGGGTAATAAGCGTATCCTGCAACACCTGCAGAACCGATTGTTTTAACCAACCAAACATTCAGGTATTTATCTCTGTCCCACTGATGTAGTTTTGAATAATCGTCACCTTGATTGGTGTTGTGATTGTAGATATGCTCAATCCCGTTAGTACATTTCCCGAAAGGGTCAACAGTTGCTAAACGGAATTCTAAATAAGCATCTCCGATAATTGTGTCAAATGTTGGGATAACAACCGATGTATCAGCGTTTAATTTCTGATAATCACGGTTAAGAATCATCATCTGATTTTGAATTTGCTGGTCGCTTACATTCTCTTCACCATATTCATGAACAATATGGAAAACGATAGGAATGATTCGAACGGTGGTTGATTTTCCGTTGATGATTCGGTTTTCTTTGTAGCGATTCACCAATTTTTTATAGTCCTCTTCCAAACCTGGATTTTCGGCATATAATTTGCGAAGCTGCGTACTGCTCCCACAATTGAAATGAGTTTCCTGAGCAAATGAATTCCCAGTTGAAATCATTCCAATTAAAGAAAATACACCCAAAAGTAATTTTTTGCGCATGTTTAACAATTTAATAGATTCAACATTGTTTTTTTCAACTTAATATACACTTTACCATAAATAAATGTGCATTTACGAACATTCTGAATTTGAGAGTTTTTTGGCTTTGTTACTTAATTAATGTGCTTTAAATCAGTTTGTTAAAACTTGAATAAAGACACGGAACTCCTAGTTTTCTCTGTTCGCAATGGGTAAATATAATTCAATTATTTTAACACTAAGATTAAATAAGGCTTCATTTAGTGAAGTGTGTTTGATGCTGATTGAACGGTTAAATTTTTGTTAATCGTTTCGAAATGAGCTTTTTTGATATGCTTCAATATCCAGCAAAAAGTCAACGTTTTCTTCGATTTTGTTTCCGATCACAATGACATTGGCTCCCGCATTTTTAAAGGATTTTATCTGCTCTAACGATTTGATTCCTCCTCCCACAATAACCGGTGTGTCAATCTTTCTTTTTAACTCTTCAATGAGTTGAGTAGGAACCGAATGAAGTGCCCCGCTGCCCGCATCAAAATATGTCAGTTTTTGCCCCATCAAATACCCAGCAATTCCTGTTTTCAAAGAAATACTTTTGTTCTCTCTCGGAATAGGTGTTGTTTGACTCACATAAGCTACGGAAGTCATTTTTCCGCCGTCGATCAGCAAATAGGAGGTTGGAATGACTTCAATGTCCATTTCCAGTACTTCCTCCGCGCAAGATACGTGATGGCCGATCAAAAAATCCGGATTTCTTCCTGAAATCAGGTTTAAAAACAACAAGGCATCTGCCTGTTCGGAAAGTTGATTGCTGGATCCCGGGAAAAGAACCACCGGAATGCCTGAATGCGCTTTTACAAAGGAAACAACTGCTTCCATTTCTTTCCGTGTCACTGTGCTTCCACCGATAAAAAAGAAGTCAATTGCTGCAAATTCGGCCTTTTTGATCAGTTCCAGCAGTAGTTCTTCATTTTTTGTTTTTTCGGGGTCGATCAGAAGTGCCAGCTGGCCTGTTCCGGATTGTATTTTAGTGAGAATGTTCATGAATCAGTTTTCCTTTACCCGAATTGAAAGTTATTAAAATATTCCTGAATCGCTCTACATGAAGCTCATATTCATAAATTCCATCCGTTTTTTGAATGGTTCCGTAAAATTGATCTGATTTTTTGTAAACGAGGATGTCTTTCTGGAAAAGAAGCTGATTCCTGTCGGATAATTTGTACAGACATTCCTTCAGGGACCAGAGTGTTGACATATCGGTTTGATCTGTCTGATCGAAAAAAAGTTTTTCATTTTCGGTAATGAAACGGCGGGAAGTTTTTACGGACTTTTCCCTGATTTCTTCAATGTCTACTCCGATTAAATGTTCCGAACAAACAGCCAGGGCAATGTGCGTGTTGCAGTGGGATAAGGAAATGAATCCAACTTCCTCGATGTAAGGTGATCCGGATAAATCGTATTGAATATTTTTGGAGCCGAAAATCTGGTGTTTGAGGTATCTTGAAGCGGCATATTCCAGTTTTTTTTCGGGGTGTTTGATCGTCTCAATTTTTGATTTTTCCGCTGGTGTAAAGGAGTTCTGGTAGCTTTCAAACTGCGAAAAATCGATTTCCATTAAATAAATAGAAACCGCATTTAAATTAATAATCGAAATGTTAGACATGACGCAAAGGTATGTCAGAAAGCTTAAAAATGATGCCCCGGCAATTTAATATTTTGTCACAATTCCTTAAAAATAAGGGCTTTTGGCGACTCGAAAAGTTAATAAAGAGTTAATGTAGGTTAATTTGTTACAAATGATAAAAGTTTTTTAGGAAATGTTAACAAATCGAAAATTACTATATTTACACGCTTTGTTACAATAAAAATGATGTAAAATTAAACTGTACTTATGTTACGTAAACTCAACTTGTTATTTGCAAGTATCTTGTTGACAGTGACTTACGGTTATTCCCAATCAGGTTTGGGAACAATCCGAGGTAGTGTTGTTGATAAGGACAGCAAGGAGGCTATATACGATTGTATCATAGTCATCAAGCAAAATGGAACAGTTAAGGGGAATACTACCACCGACATGGATGGAAAGTTTCAGCTTAACTCGTTGACGCCAGGTTCCTACGACGTTGAGATCAGTAATCCGGGTGAAGGTTATCAGCCAACAGCTATTAAAGGAGTTGTTGTCAATGCTGATCGAATTACCTTCCTGGACAATACTGCTCTGGGGCTTCCAACCGATGCGAAAGAAATCGAGGAAGTTGTCGTTGTAGCCTACAAGGTTCCATTAATCAATAAGGATGGAGGTCCGTCAGGAGCCACTGTTACGCGGGAAGATTTCTCACGTATGCCAACCCGTTCTGCGGCAGGTGCTGCAAGTACGGTAGGTGGTGTACAAACAGATGAAGGAAGTGGAGACATTTCCGTTCGTGGTTCCCGTTCAGATGGTACTTACTTCTTCATTGATGGTATTAAAGTGCGCGGATCTTCTAACTTGCCTAAATCAGCGATTGAAGAAGTTTCGGTTATCACAGGTGGTTTGCCTGCAAACTATGGTGATGCAACTGGTGGTATTATCGCGGTTACAACTCGTGGACCTTCTGCAAAGTATTTCGGATCACTTGAGGGTGTAACTTCCGGATTCTACTTTAAAGGAAAAGATCCTAACGGGTACGACGGAAAAGTAATCGGTTTGGATAAATTCGGATACAACCTTGTAGAAGGATTGATCGCAGGACCGTTATTGATGAGAAAAGATTCTACAGGTAAAAAAACAAGACCAATCTTAGGATTCTTACTTTCTGTTAACTACACAAACGAATTGGACAGCCGTCCGGTAAATGGTGGAACTTACAGAATCAAAAAAGAAGCAAGAGATTATTTGTTGGAAAACCCGGTTAGAGCAAGTTCTACAGGAAACGGAACTTTCCACAATGCAAACTACTTGCGTGCAAGCGATTTCGAGAAAACAAAATGGAGAATGAACGCAGCGCGTTCTACACTTTCTGCTTCTGCTAAAATTGATGTAAACACAGGGCCATCTGTTAACTTAACATTCGGTGGATCTTTGAACTACTCTTACGGAAGTAACTATGATTATACGAATTCATTGATGAACTTCACGAACTTCGGAGTTTACAATCAGTTGGATTATCGTGTTTATGGTCGTTTTACACAACGTTTCTCTAACAATAAAGAAGGATCAAGCTCTAAAGTGAAGTCGGCATTCTACTCAATCATGGTGGATTACTCCAAAACAAAAGTTGAGCAGTATGATAAAAACCACAAGTACGATTTGTTTGCTTACGGACACGTAGGGAAATTCACAAGAAGTTTCCGTCCTACTTATGAGTTCAAAAACGGAGATTATTACCAAACTGCAACTCCGGAAGAGTACTTAG
>NZ_JASLCN010000448.1 GCF_030151805.1 Fluviicola sp. | reverse complement strand
CCATCGTCTGAACAAGCAGTACTTGCAAATGTGTTGTAAGCAATTGTTCCGGCAGGCATGTTATTTCTCCAGATTTCCGTACCATTTACATAGACAACTGCTCCGTCATCGCGTCTGACTTTAAACAGGAATGATTGATACAGATTGACATTTGAAATCGAAACTGACTTTCGGAAGTAAGTAGTCGGATATTTATTGGTGCAAGACGGACTTTGAACAACCGTTCCACACGCATTCACCAATGTGGCTTCATCGGAATCTCCGTAACCGAATTCTGCATTTCCTGTTGACCAGGAAGCATCATTAAAACCGGTCGTTATCCACGAAGTTCCCTGATTGGAGCCATCGTCTTTATATTTCCATGCGCTTCCCAATGCAACAACCTGTGTTTGAGCCGGAGTTTGCAAACCAATCATTTCCATATCGAATGACAAATCACTGCTGGTATTATTTCGTTGGTGAACTTCTACTGCAATGACATTGGTTCCGCTTACAAAACCCGCTGTTGCAGCATCCAATGTGGTTGTTTGGATTCCATTTCCATCATCCGATGCATCTCCTGCTGCTGTGGTACTATACAAAATTGTTCCGGCAGGCATGTTATTTCTCCAGACTTCCGATCCGTTCACGTAAACGACAATTCCGTCGTCCCGCTTGCAGTTCAGTTGGATCTGAGCAAAGTCATTGATGTTTGTAATGACGATTGATTTTCTGAAATAGGTCGTAATGTATTTGTTGGTACTGGAAGGTCCGTAACTGACAACGGTTGTTTCATCTCCGTCACCGTAACCAAGCTGGCCATTTCCAGAAGCCCAGCCGCTATCGTTAAATCCGGAAGCAGTCCACGCTGTTCCCTGATTGCTGCCATTATCCAAATACTTCCAATTCGAATTGTAGTTAAATAGAGTTGTCTGGCTGATAGCGAAGTTACAGAATAACAAAACCGATAGTAAACACGTTTTCATGAATGCAAAAATTTTGTTGCAAAGAAAACAAGGTACTTTATCGTTTTAGTAGAGCTAATATTAAATCAATTATAAACAACATTAAACTTGCACTAAGCAAACTTAAACCAAGGGTTAAGTCACGTTAAATTTCAATAATCAATCAGTTGTTTTCGATAAATATTTAATGAATCCAGTTGTTTTTGTGAATCACATTTACTTTCTCATAACGCTTGCATTACATTGAAAGTAAAAAGGAGGACTTTCGTCCTCCCTTCCTTCTATTCCGTTTTACCCGGAGAACCCGATGATTTCGGTTTTACTTCCGGTTTCGTTGTCTTTTGAACGACTTCTGTTTTCTTTTCCGGATCCATCATTTCCATGAGTTTCAATCCTAAAAGACCATCCATCGCACTTCCTCCCTGTTGTCCGTTTCCGCCGATCAGAACATCCGGGATCAATTTGATATTTCCTTTTGAAAGCTCTTCGGTGATTTTGTAACGTGTAAAGTTTTCACCACCCAGTGCTTTCACTGCCAGTTCGTAAGCCTCCGCCGTGGACTTACCGATCGCAGAAATCTTAGTCGCTTCAGCGGAACCTGTTTTTGAAATGCGTTCTGCTTCCGCGTCTGCTTTCAATTTTACTGCTTCCGAATCCGCTTTTGCACGTGCACGTGTTGCTTCCGCCTCCGCCAAAGCACGCATTTTGGTTGCTTCTGCTTCCGCTCCGACCGCCAGTTTCACCCCGGATGCATCTCCTTCTGCTTTTTTCACCGTTGCGTTTGCCGTGCGTTCCGCGATTTCCACACTTTGCTGCGCTTTTACGATGTCTTTCTGCATATCTGCAATGGCCGTTTCCTTTTCCATTCCCTGACGCGTTTCCTGTGCCTGTTTTTGGGTTTCGTACGTTACCTTTTGCTCTTCCGCAATTTTACGATCCGTCAACGTCTTCATCAACGATTCCGGTGGAACGATATCCCCGATTAAGGTATCAACCGCGTTTACGTTGTATTCATCCAGCACCTTCTTGATGTGTTCTTTTGCAGATTCCTGTCTTTCTTTACGTGTCGACAAGAAGGCAATCACATCGCTATCCTGCGCAGAGTTCCGGAAGTAGTTCCCAATGGTTGGTTCCAAAACTTGCGTTACCAGGTTGACCATGTTTCCGAAACGTGCAATGACTTTCGGTGCTTCATTGGTAGGCACGTGGATGATTTGAGAAACATCCAGGTTGAACGGGAAACCATCTTTCGATCGCACGGTGATCGTAGACAGGTTTTTATCCAGGTTATGCGATTCACTGCGTGCCTGTGCCCAATTCAATACCAGGTTTGTCGTAGGAACCAATTCCACTTTCATCGTGTATTTGTTCACCGGATATTTTCCGGGACCGAAAGGCTCCGACCAAACCCCTTTGCTTCCTTTTTCCACGATATTTCCGTGTTTGAAATCCGTTCCTGTCAGGTCTTTTCCATCCTGGCCAATGTAAGAGATTACTACTCCAACGTATCCGATCGGGATTTCAGTCATCGGTGTTTCTTCTACCTGCAAGGCCCATGGATTCAGGTTATAGGATCCTGCCAAAATAACAGTTGGCTGCAAACCGCGATTTCCGCCGTTTTCCAAAAAGGTATCGAAATTCTGGAAGTTATTGTGTCCGCCAACTGCCTTCCCTGCAATTTCTCCATGCTCGATCGGTAAACCGTCCAAAGTAGTCACGATTCCGACCATGCTTTCACGAATGCGCACCATTTCCGTAATGGAAACCTGGAAAAGCATGGTGTTGATCCGGTAGGAACCGGCAGTAATGTAGTTTGTCTGACGACCGCGCTGCCCGTTGTTCGTTAAGAACATGTTTGCATCCTGAAAGTTGTCGCATTCTACTTTTCTTCCCAAAATGTTTCCGGTCGGGATTTCCGCTCCGTCTTTCGACAAAACCAGACCGATTTTTCCTTCGGGAATGACAGTAAACTGCTCCATCGTGATTTCGTACTGCCACACCCACATTCCGAAATACAATCCCGGAGCGAGTGTTTTTGCCTGAAACCCTGCTTCACCGTTTGTTGCTACGATGCGTCCGTCAGGAAGTTCTTTGTGCTCTCCGAAAAGAACGAACTTTTTTGTCACCAATCCGATTCTGTCTTCGGGAACAATGACCATTCCGAACAGGAATCTCAAAATAAATTTGTAGAGGATCAAACAGATTACAATCAATCCGACCCACCAATAACTAAGTAACACTTCTTTCATAGTTTAAATTGTTTAATTAAAAGTTTGGCACGTTACTTGCCGCTTCAAATTTAGAAGAAACCTCTTTCAAAACTCCCGGTCGGGTCCGGTTTTTTCATTGCACGTAAACTCGTTTCAAAAGCTCATGCAATCAATTCCGGATTCCGACCCGGGAGCGCCTTTGGCGGCAGGTTGACAGAACGAATTGGTATGCCCAAAAGGGCAAGAATCCGTTTGGTCAAACTGCTTTGACTTATTTTCTTCTAGATAATTCACTTCAGTATCGTACATCCGCCGCTGCGAACGAACGTTCAATTCCGATAGGAAGCTTGAGGGAAGTGGCGGTGTTTCCGGTGGGCTGTATCGCGAATGTGACATTCACGGAGTAAATGTATATATCCTGTAATATCCCTAACGGATTTTAGGATATTTTGACACTTAAGCCCGTATTTTTTCATTGAACAAAAAGACTCTCAAGGCCATGATAGATGAGCACTGAACAGTGTTAACTTCATCAAAGTTACCCTTTAGAGGGTAGAATCTTTTTTTGTTGATTTAAACAATATTACCATCTTGTTTTTCAGTATCTTTTGTACTGAGTATTCAAAAAAGAGGTTTTGTATAACACCTTTTAAGTACTTTTCAACTCCAATCCGGCAAATTATTTCCTGAAAATGAAAAAAGGCCTTCAGTTTCCTGAAAGCCTTTCCTATTATAATTTCTAATTGAATTATCCGTTCAATGCTTCCGCACCACCAACGATCTCTAAGATTTCGTTTGTAATGGCAGCCTGACGTGCTTTGTTGTAGCTCAACTTCAAATTGCGTTGTAATTCCTTTGCGTTATCCGTTGCTTTGTGCATGGCAGTCATACGTGCTCCGTGTTCAGATGCATTTGAATCCAATAATGCTTTAAACAACTGGATTTTCAATGATTTCGGGATCAATTCTTCCACGATCTCTTCTTTCGAAGGTTCGAAGATGTAATCTCCTGCTTGCTTATCATCAGACTGAGCTGTCGGAACAATCGGCAGTAATTGTTCTTCTTTCACTTCCTGAGAAGCAGCGTTGATAAATGAATTGTAAACAACCACCACTTTATCAAATTGCTTCTCCAAAAATGCCTGCATTGCAAATTCAGCAATGACAGAAACATTTCCGAATGACAAATCGGCAAAGATATCATCAGCAATTCCGGTTCCTGCGGTATTGAAATACATGTCGGAACGTTTGAATGCATCTTTTGCTTTTTTACCAAGACATAACAAACTCACATTTGAATTTGAATACTCTTCGTTAATTGCCAGGTTGACACGTTTGATGATGTTGTTATTGAAACCACCACACAATCCACGATTCGATGTAATTGCGATAATCAATACGTTTTCAACCGGACGAGAAGCAGCCAATGCGTTTTCTGAAATATCCAATGAAGCAGTCAGATTACCTAAGATCTCTTGCAATTTTTCAGCATACGGACGCATTTGAGTGATTGCATCCTGCGCACGCTTCAACTTTGCAGCAGAAACCATCTTCATCGCAGATGTAATCTGCATCGTAGATCCTACTGAAGTAATTCGATTTCGTATTTCCTTTAAATTCGGCATAACTCTAATTTAAAATTGAAAAGGGATTTCGACTAACTCAATCACCTTCTCAATTTTCAATTTTCAATTAATATTTTCCAGCGATCTCTTTCGCAACTTTTCCCAGAAGATCTGTATCAGCATCTTCGTATTTTCCGGCTTTCAAACGAACCAAAACATCTGAATGCTTCGCTTCTAAGAAATCCAGGTATTCTTTTTCGAATTCTTTTACTTTGCTTACCGGAACGTTTTGCATCAATCCTTTTGTACCTACGTAGATGATTGCAATTTGCTTTTCTACCGGGTATGGATCTCCTTCACGTTGCTTCAAGATTTCTAAGTTACGAGCTCCTTTGTCCAATACAGATTTAGTAGCCGCATCCAAATCCGAACCGAATTTAGCAAACGCTTCCAATTCACGGTATTGAGCCTGATCCAATTTCAAAGTACCTGCTACTTTCTTCATGGATTTGATTTGCGCGTTACCTCCTACACGAGATACAGAGATACCTACATTAATTGCAGGACGGATACCAGCGTTGAACAAGTCACCTTCCAGGAAGATCTGACCATCCGTAATCGAAATTACGTTTGTAGGAATGTACGCAGAAACGTCACCCGCTTGTGTTTCGATAATTGGAAGTGCAGTCAATGAACCACCACCTTTTACGATTCCTTTCAAAGATTCAGGAAGGTCATTCATTTGAGACGCGATGTTGTCATCAGCGATGATTTTCGCAGCACGCTCCAACAAACGGGAGTGAAGGTAGAATACGTCACCCGGGTAAGCCTCACGGCCCGGAGGACGACGTAGTAACAATGATACCTCACGGTAAGCTACCGCTTGCTTGGATAAATCATCAAATACGATCAATGCAGGACGTCCTGAATCACGGAAGAACTCACCGATTGCAGCACCTGTCATAGGAGCATAGAACTGCATTGGAGCCGGATCAGAAGCATTTGCAGCAACGATTACCGTGTAAGCCATTGCACCTGCATCTTCTAATTTTTTATAGATTCCCGCTACTGTTGAACCTTTTTGTCCTATGGCAACATAGATACAGAAAACAGGTTCTCCGCGGTCGAAAAATTCTTTTTGGTTAATAATTGCATCAATTGCAACTGTCGTTTTTCCTGTTTGACGGTCACCAATGATCAACTCACGTTGTCCGCGTCCGATCGGAATCATCGCATCTACCGCTTTGATACCTGTTTGAAGAGGTTCAGTTACCGGCTGACGGAAGATAACTCCCGGAGCTTTACGCTCGATTGGCATTTCATACAATTGACCTGCGATAGGACCTTTTCCGTCGATTGGGTTACCGATAGTATCCACAACGCGGCCAACCATTCCATCACCAACGTTAACAGAAGCAATGCGGTTTAAGCGTTTTACAGTATCACCTTCTTTTACTCCGGAAGAGCGACCCAACAATACAACCCCTACGTTATCTTCTTCCAGGTTCAATGCAATTCCTTGAAGAGCTCCTTCGAACTCAACCAATTCACCGTATTGAACTCCTTTCAATCCGTAAACGCGAGCGATACCATCACCGATTTGTAAAACTGTACCTACTTCTTGCAATTCAGCTTCTGAACGAAACCCTGCTAATTGCTCTCTTAAAATCGCAGAAACTTCTGCTGGTTTAACATCTGCCATGTTTTTCTTTTTTTATGAGAAATAATGCTTTTTACTTTCTCGATGCATCAGCTTGTGAGCTGATCGAAATCGAAAGCTACGCTTTCTCTTATCTTGTTAAACGTTGTTTCAACTTATTAATTTGTGATGCTACTGAAGCATCAATCTGGTTGTCACCCATACGAACGATAAATCCTCCGATCAAATCGGCATCAATTTTCTCAGTCAACTCAACAGTTCCTGTTATAGAAGCCTGAACTTTTGCAACGATTTCTTTTTTGACTTTATCATCCAATTTTTGAGCGCTGATCAATGTCACCGGAACAATTCCCTGATGCGCTTTCAAAAGTACATCAAAAGAACTTGCGATCTGAGACAAGTATCCTTCACGACCATTCTTTACAATCAACTCAACGAACATGCTGGTCACTTTGTCGAATTGGTCAAATACTGCATTCAATACAGACAATTTTTTATCTGCTTTCACGACCGGACTTTCAAGCATTAGCTCCAGGTCACGGTTTTCAGCACATACTGTTGCCATGTATTTCATATCTGCCGCGATAGCATCCACTTTGTTTTGTTCGATCGCAAGATCTAACAAAGCTTGTGCATAACGGGAAGCTGATTTTGAAATCTTCATTTCTTTCGATTAGTTCAAGTTAATATCACCTGCCATTTTCTCTGCCAACGCTTTTTGTTTCTCATCGGAAGAAAGTTCTCCACGAATGATTTTCTCAGCGATCTCCAATGAAATTGCAGCAACTTGTGTTTTCAATTCAGCAATTGCAGCTGTTTTCTCCGTATTGATTGTTGCACGAGCAGATTCAACGATTTTGTTTGCTTCCGTTTTCGCAGCATTCTTAGCATCCTCCACCATTTTCACAGCTGTTTCTTTTGCATCTTTCACGATTGCATCCCGCTCAGCTCTTGCTTCTTTCAACAAGTTCTCATTCTGAGCCTGCAAAGCATGCATTTCAGCTTTTGTTTTCTCTGCCAATTCCAACGCATCGGAAATCTTTTGCTCACGTGCATTTACAGAAGCCAAAATTGGTTTCCAAATGAACTTCGTTAAAATAACCAACAACAAAACGAACACTAAGCCCGTCCAAAAAAGTAATCCTAAATCTGGTGTAATTAAACCCATCTTATCTCTATTTTAATTTTTCAATTCATTGTAAAAAAGGCTTGTCACAACCAACCGTTGCAACAAGCTCTTTTTAATTACTTCGCGTTTCCTAGTAGACCAACTACTACACCGAAAAGTGCAACACCTTCGATTAACGCTGCTGCGATAATCATAGCTGTTTGAATTTTTCCAGAAGCTTCAGGTTGGCGAGCGATTGCGTCCATTGCTGAACCACCAATTTTACCAATTCCTAATCCTGCTCCTAAAACTGCAAGACCTGCTCCGATTGCTGCGATACTTCCGTACATGCTATATGTATTTAAAAAATTACTAATTAATGGTGCGCTTCTTCAACAGCTGCACCGATAAACAACGCTGACAACATTGCGAACAAGAATGCTTGTAAGAACGCCACCAACAATTCCAACACAGAGATAAACAAGGCCATCGGAACGGATAATGCTCCCCAAGCTGCATTCTGGTTGATAAAAATAATTGAAATCAATGCCAATATGATGATGTGACCTGCAGAAATGTTTGCAAACAAACGAATCATCAAGGCAAAAGGCTTCGTCAAAATTCCCACCAATTCAATTGGGATCATAATGATCAACAAAGGTTTTGGAACCCCAGGCATTGCAAAAATATGCAACCAGTAATTCTTGTTTGCCGAGAACAATGTTACTAACAAAGTAGCAACCGCCAGGAACAAGGTAACCGTGATGTTACCTGTCAAGTTTGCTCCTCCCGGAAGGAATGGAACCAAGCCCAATAAGTTATTAATAAAAATGAAGAAGAAAATCGTCAATAAGTAAGGAACGTATTTTTTGTATTTATGCCCGATGTTTGCCTTCGCAATATCGTCACGAACCATTACGATCAAAACTTCTAAATATTTTGCCAATCCTTTCGGAGCAACCGCCCCGTGTTTTTTGTAGAAACGCGCCACATTTGACATGATCAATAAGATCAGAATCGCTCCCATAAACAAGGAAAGCACATTTTTCGTAATGGAGAAATCCAATGGACTTACTGCATCGTGAACGTGACCATCTTCAAAAGATAATTCACCCCCATTCAGTTTGTAGATTTCTTCGTGAAACATGGCGTAACCCGCTGCCGGACCAACTCCTTTCACGTATTCTACTTCTTTGTTTGTTTTGTGATCAACCGCAGTTGCATGCTCTCCATGGTAAAAATGCCTGGAAGAAAATGTTTTCAAACCACCATCAACCAAAATGATCGGAAGATAAACGGAAACACTGTTGTGGTGTCCTCCCCACAAATGCCATTCGTGCGCATCCGAGATGTGATGCATGATCATTTCACCTACCTCAAACTCTTCTTCCGGAATAGTTTCTTTATGATTAGCGTAAGAGGGGGTCAAAATGAGCATTGCTGCTATCAAGATGAAAAATCGTTTTGCACTGAAAATTAATGACATCGCTTATTAATATTTAGATAAAACCCTAAATTTTGGCGCAAAGGTAGTGAATCTTTCAGAATGACCAAGAAAAAATTGCAAACAAATGCGTTATTTACCACATTCATGGTAAGCAGAAACCAGGCTATGAATCGAAATGATTTTCAGAAGCTTGTTTTGTGAAGGACTGACAGGAGAGCATTTACAAAACAGCTCCCGCAGATTTCGGTGTTCGCTCAGTCAAATGAGTGCGCAAATCAGGTCCTCGGGCAATTTATTTTAAGCCCAGGTTTGCGAAATTAAATGGTTAATTCTTCCGGACCTTCAGGAGCATCCAAAGTGCTTGCGTGAACAGCATCGCAACGAAGAAACTCATAAAATACCAGACGAATTCCTTGAAAGAATCCTTCCACACGTATTTCACGATTAAGACAAAAAACAAGACCAAAATCATCTGGATTGCCGTACCCAAAATGAAGCGTTGAGCTTGCGATTCCGCTGTTGCATTTTTCCCGGACATCATGATCGCCGTACTTGAAAAGAAGATTCCCAACAAACCGATGATTCCCGCAATGTGATTTTTCGGAATGGACCAATCCCATTTCAAACCAACCAACACCAAATAAATCCCTGCGATCAGGATTAAACTCGAGAAAACTCCAACTCGTTTATTCATCTTCTTTTTCTTTTGACATATCGATCACTTCCTTGATAATAATGTACATGGAGACCACCACTCCGGTAAGTGTACAGATCAACGTGTACATACTCCCTCCGGGATTAAATTTCTTATCCAGCCACACTCCAAGCAGAGCTGTTGCTACGATAGTTCCGGCCATTTGAAAAGCCGCTCCTGTAAACCGAACGTAGTTTTTAACCTGCTTCTTCGGTTTTTTTTCCGGATTTTCTTCCATGATGTGCGCTTATTTGATTCAATACTTCTCGTCGAAGAACACCTGGTATTCATCTAGTTTACCAGTCTCAAATAAGGTAAGCAAATTTTTCTCGGAAATAAATAAAATTTTCATTTTTTGCATATCCAGCAAATGATTTCGTGTCCGTTTATAGAACGAAACATAGGATGCTGCTTCAATCTCATCCTTGAATTGCTTGATGAGGATTACATTGTCATCCTTCAAAACTTTCGAGGTGATTGTCAAACGAAGTTTGCTGTAATATTCTTTATTGAAGTCTACAACACGCGTTTTAGCAACTACGTTGTTGATTTTCTCTGTCAGGAAAATAAGCACAAACATCGGTTCACCTTCTACGTATTTGTAGATGCTTTTATCCGTAAAATCAACCGGTTCATTTTTGGAATATCCGTTCAGAATGATCTTCTTCATCTCCGCTGCCTTAGCTGATTCCGGAGTATTCGGATAAAGCGCAATCAAGGTGTCCAAAGTCGGCAAAATAGTCTTCTTGTCTTCATACATTTTTGCCTGAGCCATTGCTTTCAACAAAATATACTTGCTTCGGTACGGATTTTCTTTTTCTTCCGCCAAAACCGTATTGGCTTTCATGATTACCGGATAATACAAGCCTCTTTCGTAGCGGTCCAAATCCGTTAAATAAGCCTCCTGTGTCAGCTTTTCACGTTCTTTTTTCTTGATGAAATAATCCGGATCTCTTAAATAACCAGCATAATCGGAAGTCGGATAATTGATCAAAATATAGTCTTTCTGCTCCACTGCAACCGGATCGTCCGGCGTATGCAATTTATAAATCTGGTATGCCGCCAAAAGCTTCATATCGCTTTCAAAGTCTTTCCCCAGCATGATCCGGTATTGCTTTTCCGCAAGCGCCGTTTCATTCAATTGCTCGTTATAAA
>NZ_JASLCN010000018.1 GCF_030151805.1 Fluviicola sp. | reverse complement strand
CTGAACAGGTTGGTGTTCCCGGCGCTTCTGTTGGTGTTGGAGGAGCGGAAAGATCCTGTAAGTTGATATTGTCAAAATTCAGGTAGTAATCTCCTGCTGACCACACACAGTTGAAGCGGATGAACAGAGCTCCTGCCGGAGGAGTAAAACCGATTGTTTTTGTTGCACAACTTCCGGAAACAGTGTGATTTGTTTGATTCACAGCAGATCCTGGAATCGCTGTCCATGGCCCGCCTGCAGCACTTGCGTATTCAACAACAAAGCTTCCCCAGGGATTGGACGCACCGGTTGTGTTGGCACTCCAGTTGGCTACTTTGTAATCGTAAGTCAGTATGACCCCGTTACCGCTTGCTGTACCCAAAGAAGGAGACAAGAGAATTGCATCTGTGTTACCACTGTAAAGATTGGAGCGTACCGCACCGGTATTACATGCTGTTGCCCCCGTAAATTGATTGAAATCCGATCCTGGTGAGGACCAACTCTGCATACCTGCATCAAAATTAGCGGAGTAATTGATTTGCGCCCAACCCGTACTCAAAAAAATTGACGTAACGAGCAAGCTAAGCATCGCGAGATACTTTCGTAGTGTTTTCTTCATAAGTTTTAATTTAGTAGATGTTTAGGCAAATGTAAAATAATAACAGTTTATTAATACATTATTTTTTTTCCTTTTACTGTTATAACATGTTGAATGCCTAATAGGTGAGGTTTTCGTGGTAGATGGTTTTTTCGCTCTGAAAGCCTTAGTTTTATTGGGTTTTATGAAATGTTAAAATACCTGTTTTTTATGATTGATAAAGCAATTGTCATGTTAATTTTTGAATCAACTATTGTTACAATTATTGATTAATCAACAAAAAACCCTTCCGTAATATTACGGAAGGGTTCTCTAAAAATGAACTAAACAATCAGTTTGTTTATTGAATCACGATTCGGAATACTTTTTCAGCACTGTCACTTGACAATTTGAAGAGGTATGTACCTCTTTCAACTTCTTTCAAATCGATGGCATTTGTACCCAAAGAAATACTTTTCGTACCTGTTTGGATGGTGCGTCCATTGATATCGGTAACAGTTAAGTTAAAGCTACCGGTTGCAAATGTAGATTCAATATATACCAAACCTGTAGAAGGGTTCGGGTAAATGCTCACTTCTTCCAATGCGTTTTCTTCAACTGATAACCAGTTACAGTTCTGAACAGATACTATAACCATTGCCGTATCATCCGGACAAACTCCGTTTCCTGAAACATAATCGTAGTTGTATTGCCCCGGGAAGTTTGCAGTTGTGATCTGAGAGTTTGGCATAAGGCTGTTTTGTGTATCATACCAGTCTCCGTTCAAATCTGTATTTCCGTTTAATCCTGCCAATAAGTCGATAGGTTCATTCTTACAAGCTGTGACGATTCCATCCTGACCCGCATTTGACGGTTTGAAAATTCTCACTTGTGAAACAATCGAGTCGTATGCACAACCCTCCGTTACACGGTATTGAAGATTGAATGTCTGGTATGCAAGACCGGAAGAAATAAACAAAGAATCCTGAAGGCTTATGTTTACAGCCGGAATCGAAGAAGACCATGTTCCACCTGTGTTGTAATTAATGATTGTGTTGAACAAATTAACCGTATCACCTGTACAAACATTTGTTATCTGGCTTGCCGGATTAATGATCCCTGCCTCCAATACGATCGGAGAAACATTCAGGCTAAAGTTTCCTGAAGTAGAACTATACTTATCATACATGATGTAGTAAGTGGTTCCCGGAGTTAATCCACAAACAGTGAAGTTAGGAGCAGAGCTTCCACCACCGATTGCATCGTCATTAGCAGCTTTTAAAGTAAATGTACTGAAGTTTGCACAGTTCGCTACAGCGTAAACGGCAGCCTGTCCGTTGTAGCTGATCGCTGTAGCGTTCACTCTTACAGAACCTGACGGAGGAGCAACGAATGTATACCACAAAGTACCATCCAGGGTTGAGTTTGCCCATCCGGTTGTAGTTTGAGCACCTGTTGCAGGAGGAGCAATACTTGCTTCACCTGTAGAAACAGTTGCTCCTGCATTGTCGAACGTATAAGTACGGTTTAATTGTAACAATTCCGGAGCGCAGACAAGGTCATTTGTTAATGGCATTCTAATTGTGAACGGTCCTGCAAATGAAGAAGTATCTCCACCTAAACAAACTGCCTGTACATAATATTGGTAAACACCTGAAGCCATTAAGTTCGCGTCGTAGATTGTATCAGCTAAGTTCGTTCCGTTTGCTGTAACAGTCGGTACAGAATATAATGGGAATCCGGTCATTCCGTATTGAATTTTGAATGATTGAGCCGGGTATACAATACTTGATGGAGTCCATGCCCAAGTCAATTTCAATGAATCAGGAGCTGCTGTTCCACCCAATGTGGTAGGATTTGAACAACGAGGCAATGTGGTGAAGTTGTGATTCAAAGCCAAAGAAGTATCGCCGTTTGCACAATGTGCATAGATGTAAAGCGTGTAATTCGTTACCTGAGTCAAACCTGTAATTGTTGCGAAACTGTTGGTTGTATTGATAATTGTTCCTGTTCCCGGTGTAAATCCTGCCGGACCGTATTCAATGATCCATGCTGTTTCAGCTGCTAATCCTGCTGTCCATCCGAAAGTAATTTCTTCAGCACTTAGGAAAGTTGTCACAACATTTTTTGGTTTCGGACAATCTGTGTAGAAGAATTCCACACACGTATTGTTTTGTAAATAAGCAGCGTTGTCATTGGACACGTTAAAGTCCTGGATTGGTCCGGAAATACCGATATCAGCATTCGCACCGTAATCATCTGCAGCGTTCGGAGCACCGAAAACAACGTCGTCATATACAAACCAGATTTTTCCTGTAGCTTCATCAATCTGAACCTGGAAAGTTACTGTTGGAGCTGTTGCAGAACCTGAATAGTTACAGATATTGTCCCACTGAACGATGAATGTTCTGTTCGGAGCAGTACCGATTGTTTGCTGGTACACATTTCCTGACTCATCATCCAAGTCATCACCCCAAGGGTAAATAAAACTTCCTGTTAAGCTGTTCATATTTCCCGGAGATGGTACAACATCAGCTGTAGTTGTTCCAAGAGCGATACCACCGTTGTTACCAATATTACAAGTTGTTATTAAAGCACCCTGGTACAAAATCGGGAACGGAAGTGTCATTCCTTGCTCACTATCATCCGTCAGGTTAAGATCTGTTCCGGTTGTTGCAATATCAATGAATCCTGCAGTCGGACAATCCGATCTCCATTCCATGAAAGGAGCCTGGTTGTACGTATTGAAAGTAGCAGGACCAGTCCATAAGGATGTATCACCTGCACCACAAATGGCTCTTACATAAACCTGGTAAAATGAATGCGTAGTCAATCCTGAGATTGTACCCGGATTGGTAGTTGTCAATACAGTAGTTCCTGAACCCAATGCGAATCCTTGCGGACCGTATTGTAACTGCCACGATGTTTCACTTCCCGCAGAAGTCCATGTAACATTTGCGTTGCTGTTTGTTGCAGATTGAACTGTAATGGATAATGGTTGCGGACAAGTAATAGTCATTCCGGAGAATTCGTAAGCTCCCATATCAGGATTTGTTCCTGTTCCCGGTCTTGTAGCTCCTGTAATATCCAAATTGGGAGCACCCAATGAAGCAATTGCCAAAGCGCCGCTTTCGATGGCTGTCGGAACAGTTGTCAAAGGCAATAAGTTTGTATTGGATGTAAACGGAGCCGGCGTATTTGAAATCGGAGCTGAATTCACATCATTCGTAACGTTGTTTACTTGTGAGATAGCTCTCCATGTATTCAAATTCAAATAGTTTCCTGTTCCGGAAGTTGTTCCGATTTTTCCAACTAAGTGAATCGCATCATTCGTAATACCATAATAGTTATTGTTCAGGGAAGCGTTTGTGAAATTGTATCCGCTTGCGAACCATACTGCGCTGAATTCTTTGGCTCCTGTTGCCGTAGAAGTCATAACATTAGAGAAGATGTTGTTTCGGATATCCAAATTGGTAACGCTTGGTAACGCTACTGCAAGAGCTGCACTTGCTGCAACAGTAGATCCTGTAGAATAGTTTCCTGAAAGATGAACTGAGTTGTAATAAATTTTATGACCCGTTCCTCCGTTCAGACGGATCCCAAAAGCATTATAAGTTTGGGATGTAGCACTGTAGTTAAGGGTTTTAATATCAGAAATACTGTTATTGTCAACAATGTAATTGTTTCCACCTTCAATGTTGATTCCGTAACTACCGTAACCGCTTGTTGATGTACTGTAAATAGAACTGATTACGTTAGATGAAATTTTCACGTTATCAGATGTTCCACCAACTTCAATTCCGGCTGTGCTTACAGAAGTATTTAACTGGATATTGGAGATAGTATTGTTTGAAATCGAACCGATTAATGTGTTGTACGCAATGATTCCTTTGTAACCAATCTGGTCAGCGGCAGTTGTAGAGCCGATTGTATTCCTACGGATAATCAGGTTGTCGTTCTGATTTGCAGCAGCACCGTAGAAGTTAATACCGATATATGCTTTTTTAATATCGTTATTTTCCACCAGGACATTGTCATAATCAGCACCGGAAGTACCTGAAGGCATCGTTGTTGCATTGTTTGCCCCGGCATAGATTCCGTAAGATGAAGAAACAGAACTTCCTGAAGTACCGTTATTCCCCGGTGTGTTACCAATAAGGATGTTGTTTTTGATCACAAAATTGCTAAGTGCCAATCCTGTTCCGGCTGTTGTTTGACCAATCAAACGAATAACCGCAGTGTTCGTAAACGAAGCTGCATTTGTGTTTTGAATAGTCAGGTCTTTTGTTGTTCCTCCCGGAGTAATGGAACCGTCAATGGTTACATTATCAGATCCGCTAAAATTTAAAACCCCGCTTCCTGCACCCGGTGCGCCGGAGATAATAGTCGCAACTGTAGGTTTAATAGCTAAAGAAGCGAAAGAAGCCGTACCGACACCATTTGCAGATAATGCAACAGGAGCTGCAGGTTCTGTGGTGTTTCCGGTAATGCTAATTGAAATTGTACCCGTGTGGGTTCCTGCATTTACTGCAGCAAATGCTGCACTTACTGTGGTGTATGTTGCAGTTGTCGTACCTCCTGTTGCTGTCAAATCTACTTGAGAATGGACATTGGAAACAGAGAAAATACCTAACGCAAACATAACCCCCAGTAAGGGCTGCTTGTAATTTTTCTTCATAATCATCAGTTTCAGCAAAGATACTTATTTGTTAAACCGATAAATTCAGCGGGATAAGACGGCTGACCAGGCATCAATGATTGATCTGTCAACAGGAGTTGCTTCGCTGTATAAAATGAGGCTTTCGACGAATAAATTTTTCCTTTCAACGAACAAAAACCTTATAGCCAAAAAAACATAAAAAATCTTAAAAAGCACAAAAAATAAACAAAACCAGGCTGTATGTGATTTTTTTAAAACAAAACCCCTCCTGAAACAGGAAGGGTTTTTACGGTTATTGGTTTGTTTTAAGCGCTTATTGAATCACGATTCTAAACACTTTTTCAGCATCATCGCTTGACAATTTGAAGAAGTATGTACCTCTTTCAACCTCTTTCAGGTTGATGGTGTTTGTACCCAAAGTAATGCTGTTCATACTCGTTTGAATTGTGCGGCCATTTACATCCATCACGATCAGATCGAAATTGCCAGAAGAGAATCCGGATTCAATATATACCAACCCTGTGGAAGGGTTCGGGTAAATGTTTACTGCTTCCAATGCATTTTCAGCTACTGACAACCAGTTACAATTTGTAACGGTTACCACAACCAAAGCGGTGTCATTCGGACAAACTCCGTTTCCTGAGATGTAATCGTAGTTGTATT
>NZ_JASLCN010000005.1 GCF_030151805.1 Fluviicola sp. | reverse complement strand
GGAACAGGCGGAAGACTCCTGTTATTTGGTGGTTCTGAATTATCAAATGGTAAGTGGGGACTCCTTTCAACGCTTAATTTTGTTAGAAAGATGGGATTTGTTGTACCAATTGGGTTAATGATGCGTTCTAAATCCATCATTGGTATCAATATGCTAAAGATAGCCGACTTCAAACCACAAGTGCTGACTCAATGTTTAAATGAGGTAGTGCAAATGGTAAAAGGAGGGCAAATTCAACCGGTTGTAGGTGGTGTCTACAAACAAAGTGAATTTACAAAAGCCCATCGTTTGCTGGAAGAAGGCAAAACAATTGGGAAGTTAATAATTGAGTGGGATGAACAACCGAATTAACTATTGGGGTATTGCAATTATTTCAGGTTTGCTCTTGAATGCTTCGTGTATTGAACACAGAGCGGAAGTGAAACACAGCCAAAAACCTGATTTGTCAAAACAGAACGAGGAAAAATACATTCATGACAAGGATTATAAAACATTCCGGATCTATGAAGGAAACATTCCCTGTGAAGACTGTAGTGGAATAGAACAACGTTTGGTAATAAAAGGAGATACATTGGGTATTTTCCGGCTGACGGAAACCTATAAAGATGCAACGGAAGACGGTGATGCAACGATCGTTTGCAGCGGACAATGGAAAAAAGTGAAGCAAAAAAACAAGGAAATCCTGATTTTGTCTCAGGGTTCTTTAAATGATTCCGTGAGACGAATGGAATACGATTTTCATTCCAATGAATTGGTTCAACGAACGTTGGATAATGAATACCTGAAAAATACGTCTTTGTATCACCTGAAATTAGTCCGTAAATCGAAACTTCTTTAACGAAATATAGCTTCTTTGAACCCATTCTTCCAGTAATTTTGCGGTTCAACTAAAAGAGGAAGGGAGACATTTAATGAAGTTAAAAGGGTATTTGCTGGCGCTGGTTTCAGCAGTTTCATATGGTTTAATTCCCCTTTTCATTCTTCCTGTAAAAGCGTTGAATTTTCCGCTGGACACAACGTTGTTCTACCGGTTTTTGATTTCTGCGGTTTTCATGCTGCTCTTTTTGCTCTACAAAAAAGAATCGCTGAGAATCAATAGAACCGAATTCTTGATCTTGTTGGTCCTTGGATTGTTGTATGCGTTGTCTTCAGACTTTTTGTTTATCGGGTATGAACTCCTCACTCCGGGCATTGCCTCTACGGTTCTCTTTGTTTACCCAGTATTTGTGGCCCTGATTCTGGCATTATTTTTCAAAGAAAAAATTACCCGGTTTACACTTATTTCCTTGTTGGTTACGTTTTCAGGGATCGTGGTTTTAAGCACCAACGGGTCTAAGTTCAATATTAATTTCCTGGGTCTTTTGGTTGGAGTATTGTGTGCCTTGTTTTATGCGGTCTACATGGTCATTGTGAATAAAGCGAATATGAAACATGTTTCCGGTACAAAGATTACGTTTTATTCGCTTCTTTTCTCTGCGACGTATTACTTCGCCAAAACCCTTGCTTTAGGCGAATCAGTGAGTGCATCTCCGTCCCTGTTTCTCCATATTTCGATTTTTGCGCTGGTAACAACTGTTTTTTCTATCACTGCTTTGATTTATGCGATTCAATACATCGGATCAACCCCAACTTCTATTATGGGAGCTTTGGAGCCGGTCGTTGCGGTAATAATCAGCGTTTGCTGTTTTGGTGAGTTTCTTTCGTGGAATTTGATTCTGGGAGTGGTCCTGATTTTAATCGGGGTTTTGATCAATATGGTTTTCGATCGAAATAAAATTCATTGAAACAAAAAGGGACATGATACACCGGTAATCATGTAGAAAGCTCGCCAGGTTTATAAAACTATGTGCTCTATTGTTCTATGTGGTTCAGACCACAATAGATACATAAAGCACATAGAAATCAACTAATCAGGTCAGGGGATAAAATGCTTTAAACTTTTTGGTGAGTATCATGCATCAGGTCCGGTACATCGTATCCCCATTTTTATCTCTTACAATTTAATTCCCAATTCTTTCAATTGCGCTTCATCAATGGTAGACGGAGCATCAATCATTACGTCTCTTCCGCTGTTGTTTTTAGGGAATGCAATGTAATCGCGGATGGAATCAGAACCACCCATGGTTGCAACCAATCGGTCTAATCCGAACGCCAAACCACCATGCGGAGGCGCACCGTATTCAAATGCGTTTAATAAGAAGCCGAATTGATCCTGAGCTTGTTCAGGAGTGAATCCAAGTAATTCAAACATGCGCGACTGAAGTGCACGATCATGAATACGAATTGATCCTCCACCTAATTCAACTCCGTTCATGGCAAGGTCATACGCATTTGCACGTACTTTCCCCGGATCGGTATCAATCAGGCTGAAATCTTCCGGTTTCGGAGAAGTGAACGGATGGTGCATGGCATGATAACGCCCGTTTTCCTCGTCCCATTCCAATAAGGGGAAGTCAAGAACCCAAAGCGGCTTGAAATCATCGCCCTTGCGAAGACCCAATTCGGTTCCCATACGCAAACGCAGTTCATTCATTTGTTTGCGTGTTTTGTCCAAACCACCGCTTAAAACGAAGATCAGATCGCCGGCTTTTGCACCACTTGCTTCTGCCCAGCTTTTTAAAGTCGCTTCATCGTAGAATTTATCTACGGAACTTTTGAACGTTCCGTCCAGGTTGCACTTCACGTAAACCAAGCCCAAAGCCCCGATTTGCGGACGCTTCACCCAATCCGTAATTTCATCCAATTGCTTGCGCGTATATTCACTTGCTCCCGGAACCGCAATTCCGATGACAGCTTCTGCATTGTCAAATACCTGGAAATTCTTCCCGGCTGAAAGTGCTTTCAAATCCGTGAATTTCATTCCGAAACGGATATCCGGTTTATCAGAACCGTAAGTTTCCATTGCTTCGGCATACGTCATACGCGGAAAAGATCCTTCAAAGGTGATTCCGCGAACAGTCTGGAACAAATGCTTGATCAAACCTTCAAACATGTTCAAAATATCTTCCTGCTCTACGAATGCCATTTCACAGTCGATTTGGGTAAACTCCGGCTGGCGGTCAGCGCGTAAATCTTCATCGCGGAAACACTTCACAATCTGGTAGTAACGGTCGAAACCGGAAACCATCAATAATTGCTTGAATGTTTGCGGAGATTGTGGCAAAGCGTAAAATTCACCCTGGTTCATGCGGCTTGGAACAACGAAATCACGAGCTCCTTCCGGAGTTGACTTAATCAAATAAGGTGTTTCGACATCCAAAAATCCGTTTGAATCCAAATATTTGCGGGTTTCCAAAGCCACGTGATTGCGCAGACGCAATTTTTGCTGAACCGGATTTCTTCTTAAATCCAGGTAGCGGAATTGTGCACGCAACTCTTCTCCACCGTCCGTATCGTCTTCAATGGTGAAAGGAGGTGTTTTTGCGGCATTCAAAAGAATCAGTTCCGAAACTTTGATTTCAATTTCTCCCGTTGGAAGGTTTGCATTTTTGCTGCTTCTTTCAATAACAGTTCCTTTTACCTGAATCACAAATTCGCGACCCAATTTTCTGGCTTGCAAACACAATTCACTGTTTTCTTCCAGGTTGAAAGCCAATTGCGTAATTCCGTAACGATCACGTAAATCCACGAAAGTCATTCCTCCCAAATCGCGGGATTTTTGTACCCAACCGGCTAATGTTACCTCTTGTCCGATGTTTGTGGCGCGTAATTCGCCATTCGTGTGTGATCTATACATGTTCTTGAAAATTTATCCCGATTTATTATCGGGAGCAAAATTAACGAATGTCGGAGAGCTTTACAGCCGTTCGGATGATTTTTTTTGACGGACTCATTCCTAAGAAAATCAAACACTTATGTTTTTAGTGCAATTTTTTTTCAAATGTGCTGTAACAAATTGATAAATGAGATGGTCATATGTTCGAAAAGCCCAAAGTACTTAGCGAAAAAGAAAACAATAAAATTTAAAGATATGAGAACAGGACTATTTATCGCATTTATATTCTTCGTGTTTGGTTACAGTTACAGCCAGACTGAAAAGCAGGAAGAACCGGATACTACCCGAATCCAATTGAAAGAAAAGTTGATTCTGATTATTAAGAATCATTCGGACAAAGATTCCGATACGATTGACGCATCACCGGATGAAAAGGAATTGAAACATTTTGAAGCTCACTGGGCGGGAATAGAATTCGGACCGACGATTCTACTGAACAGCGGAATGGGAAGCAACTTTCCGAACAACAAATACTGGGAAAATGATCCGGGGAAATCCTTCAGCTGGAATTTGAATTTCGCGGAATATAAATTCAAGATCTACAAGAATTACATCGGGATTACAACCGGTTTGGGGTTCAACTGGACACAAATTGGTTTGAAAAACAACTTGTTGTATGCAAATTCTGATTCCTTGTGGGTGATCAAAGACACAGCGAATGATTACAGAAAGAACAAATTGAGAGCAATTTACCTGACGGCTCCGTTGATGGTGGAATTTTGTTCCAACGGGAAGTCGGATAAAGGATTTTATCTTGCTGCCGGTGTAATTGGTGGTGTTAGAATCGGTTCCAGCACAAAACAGGTGATTGAAGAAGACAAATCGAAAGAAAAAACGAAAACAAGAGGTGTTTACGGATTGAATGCCTTCCGTTTGGACGCAGCTGTGAAATTTGGTTATAAAGACATCGGAGTATTTGCAAATTATAGCTTGCTTCCGTTGTTTGATACTGATAAAACAGTTGGGGTTTACCCGCTAACTTTTGGATTAACAGTCAATTTTTAGTGGTTTTGTAACATAAGTAATAAAGCAAAGGAAAAGGAGGTTGAATTTAACCTCCTTTTCTTTTTGGTGTAAAATGACTTTCAATCGTTTTTTGCTAACTTTGAACGAGAAGGATATGATACGTATATTAATTTGTCTGGTGTTTATTGGTTTTGCTGAAGTTCTTCACGCACAATCCAAGTGCTCGTGTGAATCCATGCAGGATTACATTGCACAGCGTGACTTTGACAGTACGGCAAAACACCAGGTAGTTAATTTATGGAAGTTCGCAAAAACACTGGAAAACGATAAGAATCCGAGATGTCTTGCTTTTTCATTTCAGCTAAAAGCACAGGTTCAGATGAAGAACGGCCAGTTTGTGGACGCCAGAAAAAGCCTGGACCGTGAAAAATTCATTTTGGACAGCATTCGTTGCAAAACAGCAAGTTATATTGAAAACAACCTGACTCTTGGAGATTTATTGACACTTCAGGGAGATTATGAAGCTGCTGTGGCGAGTTATTCCAAAACAGTGCGTATTCTTCAAAAAGCCGGAAACAATGCGATGCTTTCAAGAGCCTATTTGGGTTTGGCGGGTGCTTACGGCAGATTGAAAGATAAAGACAAGGCAACGTATTACACCAACCTGGCATACCCGGTTGTAACGGTTTTGTCGGATAACGAATCCAAAATCAATCTGCTTTCCGACTTATCTGCACGCTATTACAAATTGTATCAGCTCCATAAAGACAAAAATTACCTGGATTCGGCCTTGAATGCTGTTTCCTTTTCATTTGTTCTGGCGAAGAAAATTCAATACACGGAAAGTTACCTGCAGATCTACAACTTATTTGAAGATCACGCATATTACAACCGCAATTTTCGTTTGGCACTGATTTATCTCGATAGCGCATTGCAGCAAACAAATCCGAAGTATCACTGGAAAGAACGCGGTGCTATTTACGGAGACATG